>CAMNDS010000079.1 GCA_946535695.1 uncultured Clostridia bacterium
TTTTCATTATTTAAAATTTTACCCAATTTTTTAGTCCAAATTATTGACTGTTTTTGTGCGCTTACGGCCTCGTGTTTGAATTCTGCAAACTCTGAAATTTCAGAGATTTTTTTTAAAAATTCCAAATACTGCATATTTTTTTTATCCTGAACAGACGTATCTTGGATAATTACAGTACAAAAATCAGGAATGTCCAAAAGAATTTTCAGAAAATTTTTGAAAAAATCTTGCTTCATTTCGTTTAGATTAGAACTCGTAATTAAAATTAATTTTTTATCCGAAATCATCGGCAAAGTATTTATCGCATTATAAATTTGCTCGAGATTTAATATCTCGCTATCAAACAGGCAAAAATCAATATTATTTTTAGAATTATTATCAAAATTTTTATTCTGAATACTAAATATCTTATCGGTAAAATTCTTCATCAAAAAAAATTCTTCGCCGATAAAATAATAAAAATTTTTAATTATACCGTCTTTTATATCTTTTTTTAAATTTTTAGTACTTATTTTAGCCATGCTCTTCCCTATTTCATAATTTTTTATATATTTCGCGATATCACATAATTATTATTTTTAAAATTAATTAATATATTATAATAATTATCAGAAACATGATTTTTATGTTTTAATATTTTATTATAATTAAATCTTGCAAGCCAAGAATTATCTACAAAAATTATATCTTTAAAATTCAGAATTTGAAAGTTATTTGGGAGCTTAAAAGCTATAAAAATATCGCAATTACGAAAAGATTCAGGCAGATTTTGCACATCTCCGCCCTCGAGGGCAATAATAATATTTTTCCCCATTAAATTCATTTTTATCCAAGATTTTTTATTAATTTTATAAGTATTCATATTAAATTTTTTGTCTTGCGATTCGAATTCATATCTTATATTATCTTTTATATTAAAATAATTTTTTGCATTAATCTTTAAATTATTATTGCTCAAAATCGCAATATTTTTTGATAAAAATTGATGAAAGTTATTTAGATTTTTAGATTGCAAAATAATAATATTATTTTTTTGGTTTGAAACTACAATATCTTTAGAATAATTTGAGCAAATAATATTTAAATCAAATGAATTTGATTTTTGTATTTGATAAGAAATAATTCCAATATCAAAAAAAATTAAAATCATAAATAAAATTTTAAAAAAATCTTTTTTTACATCGCCGAACAATAGACATTCTCTCTGGTGCTGCCGGAGCGAACCATGTTTTATATTTTCATTTATCTCAGCACTGCCAAATGATATATAATACGAAATCAAAATCAAAGCAAATGCAGTGCAAATTGGAATAAATTTATAGTCTAAACTAATTGAAAATTTTGATAAAAATCTTGTGATTATTATTATTGATTTCGAAATTAAATTTGCAAAACTTGGTAAAAAGTTAAAAATTGGGATTTGATTAAATAATATCGATAAAATCGCAATTAATGTTAAAATATAAACTTGAAATGAAATTAATATATTGGATATAAAAAATACTAGCGAAAAAGATTTGAAATATAAGCAAGATATCGGAAAAACACAAACAGTAGCTGTTAAAGAATCAGAAAAATTCGAGATGATATAATTAAAAATCTTATTATTTTTTTTATATTTTTTATTTTTTTCAGCAACGCCAAAAAAATAAGTAAATATATTATTTTTTATATTTTTTAATTTTAGGAAAATAATTTTTTTTAATTTATTACTAAAAGTTATTATCGAGGCTGAAGATAAAAATGACATCCAAAGTCCGATATCCAAGCAAGAATCAGGATTTATGAGTAATATAATTATTAAAGAGACTCCCAACGAATTTAACGCATCATAATTTTTAAAGAATATTTTTGCCATTATAAAAATCAAGAACATAATCCCTGAGCGAACAATTGATGGCGTAAATCCTGTTATCAACATAAAAAATAAAATAAAAACGCAGCACAATAAATAAGAAATTTTTTTCTTGAAATTTAAAAGTTTAAATAAATTTATCAAAATATTTACTATTATTGCCAAATGGAAGCCTGATATTGCCAAAAAATGTGAAATTCCTGATTCTGAGAACGAAAGTATTTCATCGCTGTTTAGTTTACTTCTGTCGCGGAATAAAAATGCTTTTATAAAAGCTTCGGACTGATTATCAAATATTTTAGTAATATAATTTAATAATTTTTCTTTTATTTTTAGCACATAATAATTAATATTTTTTTTGGTTTCAAATCTTTCAATTGGCTCATAAGAAGAAATAAAACCCGATAATTTTATATTTTGAGATTTTAATTTTAAAAATTCTTTTAAATTAGTGTTTTCTTGAACATGAATTTTAGCTTTAAACGTTTGATAAACATCGCAGTTTATATCCGATTGCGAAATAAGTTGCATTTTAAATTTTGGTATTTTTTTAATATTTTGTATATTTTCGATATTTTCAACTTGAACATTATACTTGCAAATATTATTTGAATAAACAGGCACATCGATAATATAACCGGTAATTTTTATGTCTTTATTTTGAAGCGAATTTGTAAAAATATCGTTTTTGTAAAAATTGAAAATAAAAATCCCGGAAGATATAAAAACAGAAGCAAAAATTAAAGCAAAATCTTTGTTTTTTACAAAAAAATAAAAAAATATCGAAAAAATCAAAAATACGCCCATTAATACAAATGAGCAATATATATTTAAAAAATTTAAAAATAAAAAACAAAATAAAATAGACACACTGACCGCCAACAACGGCTGCCTTATATTATCTTGAATATTATTATCATTAGCCCGGAGGCCAACCAAGTTCTCGCCCTCCTAAAATATGAAAATGCAAGTGCATAACGCTTTGACCTGCATCTTTTCCTGTATTTGCGACCAATCTATAACTTTTTATTCCTAATTTTTCGGTAATTTTAGGTATACTCAAAAACATATCGTTTATAAATTCGATATTGTTTTTTTTTAAATCTTGCAAAGAAGAAATATGAATTTTAGGAATCAAAAGCAAATGCACAGGAGCCTTCGGGTCAATATCCGGAAAGCAACAGCACTTTTCGGTTTCAAAAACCCAATTTTTTTTATCTTCTCCACTTGCGATATCACAAAAAATACAATTCATTATCATCCTTTAATAACCCGCGAAAAGGAAAAATTCCTTTCCGCTGGGTTTTAAATTAATTTCCCAAATCGCTGAGAACACCGCCGATTTGCTGAAAAGAAGCGCCAAGATCTTTTAAAGCCTGAGGGTCTTTAGATTGTAAATTAGTAATTTCATCAAGACCGGCAGCTAAGCCCTGAACTTCATCGTCATTAAGCTGTGAAACAGTGCCCTTAGCTTCTTTATATTCTTCCAATAAGGCGTTGAAGTTTGCATCAGACAACTCAACCCCCCTGGATTTGTATATAGATTCCACTGCGTTTCTCGCACCTACTATATTTCCGTCCTCTTCTAATTCACCGATTGTGGTGAAAACTGATTTCATAAAATTAACATCCGAAGATAATGTTTCAAAAGTATTCATTGCCATATTCAACACCTACCTTTTTTTTTATGGTCCAGACCTACTATTATAGTAACACATAATTTTGTATAAGTCAACTCATTTTTTCATTTTTTTTGATTTTTTTTATGAAAATCGACTTTTTTCACTTTAATAAAAAGATACAATCAATTACCGCAACCTGATTATATAGCATTTTCAATTGAAAAAGGGCACTTCTAAAAAAATAAAAAATATCCCCGGATAGCCGGAGATTTCTAAATACAAAATTTCAGACAAGTGGCCAACCAATACTTCACATTAGAGTTCTTTCGAAACTGGTAACGTGTATCTCTCCGGCGCCGCCAGAGAGAACACTTCCGATCTAATTTTTAAGTTTCGAAAAAATCTATTAAATGATGCCTGTTTTAGTAGATAATTCTGATGATAACCCAAAAGACTTTCTCTTTACCTCATCACACTTATAATTTAACCCCTTCTTAAGCATTTCTAATTTTTTAATATTATTTCTATACGTTGCTTCTGTTATCTCATCAATATATTTATTTAATACTTTCTTATCATGTTTACTAATTATAACACCTTGTGGAAATTCAAATTTTAGTTTATAAAGCAGATATTTCTTTAATGTTTCCTTCATTTTATTATCGCATTTTTCCATTAACTCTTTCGCTTCTTCCCCTTTAAAATTACATATTAAGCCGATCGCGCGATCAATGTATTCTTTTTCTATTTTTGTGATACTGTCTTCGTTAAATAAATTGCGATAATTTTTTAAGAATGACATGCTGTCGAAGCATAACTTATCAATCGTTCGCTTATAATAAACTTCCTTTACCATTTTGTCTCGTATGCTATGCAATTCATTTCCCAATTTTTTTACTAATGAAATATTATCATTACTGATAAGATTTTGCAACGTTAACATTGTCACTAACTCTTCGACCTTTGCCTTAAAAGTGTCTTTAATTGATTTATTGATATAATATTTATGGACTATAACGAAGTCAAAGTACTTTCGTGCTTCAATCAAGATTTCTTTAATTTTGTATTTTACCAATTCATTACTTCTGTATTCTAATCTTTGATTAAAGGTTAATTCTTGAGGTTCATTTGGAAACATCGGTTTATTTGTCCCTGGAAACATCGGCTTTTCTTCATAAAGCAGAGTACTCAACAGACACGAATTTGCTTGAGCTCGAACTTGGCTTTCGTAATAACTATTTTTATTATCACTTTTGTTTGGTTTATTAACACTTGTTTCATCTGTTTCATCTGTTTCATCACCATACATGGCAATTATTTTTACGTTAGATATTTCCACAAAGTTAAAA
>CAMNDS010000080.1 GCA_946535695.1 uncultured Clostridia bacterium
AAATTTACGATTAAAAATCTAGTTCATTTTAGACCGGCGGCATATATTGTTAATTTTGTCCAAAATTGCGGATGTGAAGTTAAAATCGGTAAAAATAATTCATATACTAAAAGTCTAGGACGTTCTGGTGATTTGACTAAAATAAATGTTTCAGAGCAATTATCGTCTTCGTCTGTTGGCAATCAGGTTTTGAATTCAGAAAAAATAAATGAAAATTTTTTGGACGCTTCTAAAATTTTTTCAATCACGGGTTTAGGATTGAAAGAAGGAGATGAAGTGTTTTTTTCTATTAAAGGCCCAGACGAAAAAACGGAGAACGAAGTTAAGTCTAAACTCCATAATTTATTATTACAGCATTTTTAAAGTTTTAAAAAATATGATTTTTAATTTTTCTAGAGGGAAAAATGAATATTTTAAAGGGCATTGCAGTTTCTGAGGGCATTGTTTTTGGCAAGCTCAAAGCGTATCGAAAAGTGTTTTTTGACGCTTATTCGGTAAAAAATTTTGTAGAAAATATTGACACTGAGGTTTTGAAATTTAAAGATGCTAAAAAAGTCGCTATAGCGCAGCTTGATGAGCTTTATAATAGTGCACTCGAAGATGTGGGCGAAGAGCATGCAATGATATTTAACGTTCATAAAATGATGATTGAAGATATAGATTATTCAAATTCGATTATTAATATTATAACTGACGAGCACGCCAATGCTGAATATGCTGTTTGGTTTACATCTCGCGAATTTGAAAAAAAATTTGAAAGTATGGATAACGAATACATGCAGCAGCGCGCGGGGGATATCAGGGATATTTCGCGTAGAATAATAAATTGCATGGGAAATAATAGTGTTAGCGCTAAAGCGTCAAATGATAAAAAATATTTGATTATAGGCTGTGATGATATTTCTCCGAGCGAGCTTTTGGAACTTAATAGCGACTACATAAAGGGTTTTATTACTATGCTTGGCTCTAAAAACTCGCATACTTCTATTCTGGCAAGGTCGATGAAAATTCCGTCTGTAGTTTCGCTTGGCAGTCAGTTAAAACCCGAGTTTGAAGGTTGCGACGTTATTATCGACGGATTTGCCGGTGTTGTTTATGTTTCTCCCGATGCTACTACGTCTAGACGCTTAAAAAAAAAGAAAGAACTTTGCGATAAGCAGGAAGAGCTTTTGTCGAGTTTCAAAGGCAAAGAAGATGTTTCGATTGACGGTCAAAAAATCAGATTATCGGCAAACGTAAGTCATATCTGTGATATAAAAATTTTAAAAGAAGTCGACGCCAGCGGTATCGGGCTTTTCAGGAGCGAATTTATTTTTATGAATCGCCGTAGTTATCCTACTGAAGAAGAACAGTTTAAAATTTATAAAAACATTGCCAAAAAAATGGGAGATAAACACGTAGTTATTAGAACTCTTGACGTCGGTGCCGATAAAAAAATAGATTATTTTGATATGCCAAAAGAAGTAAATCCTGCCATGGGTTATCGTGGCATTCGAATTTGCCTTGACAGACCTGAAATTTTTAAAACGCATATTAAAGCTATTTTGCGTGCCTCGGCGTTTGGCAATATTGAAATAATGTTCCCAATGATTTCCTGTTTAGATGAAATTTTAAGAACTAAAGAAATTATAAAAGAATGCAAGCTCGAGCTCGATAAACAAAATTTAGATTATAAAAAAGATATAAAAATCGGCATTATGATTGAAACTCCGGCTGCAGTATTTATAAGCGATATTTTGGCTAAAGAAGTCGATTTTTTCAGCATAGGTACGAATGATTTGGTTCAGTATTCTTTGGCAGTTGATAGACAAAACGATAAAGTTAATTTTATGTTTAATCCTCAACATAGAGCAATTTTGCGTATGATTAAAATGGTCTGTGAAAATGCAAAATCGGCGGGCATAAGAGTAGGAATTTGCGGCGAAATTGCCGCCGATGAACGTATGACCGAAATTTTTTTGGCGCTTGGCATCGATGAACTTTCAATGTCGGCGCCGTTTATTTTGGGTATACGGCGGAAAGTGAGGGAAACTAATGTAAAATTAATTAAAGAACAAATTATTTCAAAACTTTAGGAGTTTATATGTTTGGATTTTTTAACAAAAAAAATAGTGTTTTTGCGCCGTTTGATGGTCAAGTTATTACAATCGAAGAAGTTCCTGACGAAGCTTTTGCAAAAAAAATAGTCGGTGATGGTTTAGCAATTATGCCAGAAAGTAATAAATTGGTTGCGCCGTTTGATGGTGAAATCGAGCAAATTTTTGATACAAAGCATGCTTTTATTCTAAAAAACACTGATGGTTTGCAAATTCTTATTCACGTGGGAATTAACACAGTAAAATTAAACGGCGAAGGCTTTAATATTAAAATTTCAGAAAAGCAAAAATTAAAACGGGGTGATGTTATTGCTGAAATAAATTTTGATTTTATTTTAGAAAAAAAATATTCGATTTGTACGCCGATTGTTTTTATGAATTTAGAAAAATTTAAAGTTGATTTTAAATTTGGTCGCGTTCAGGCCGGAAAAGACATAATAGCAACTTATAAAAAAAATTAATTTTTATTATAATCATAACTCAGAGGTAATTACATGACAGGTAATAATAAATTTTTTAGTATTTTACAAAACGTCGGCAGATCTTTTATGCTGCCTATCGCTTTGTTGCCGATTGCGGGATTATTATTAGGAATTGGTGCGTCGTTTACGAATCCTCAGATGCTAAGTTCCATGGGACTTTTGAGTACTATGGGCGAAGGTACTTTTTGGTATTCTGTTTTTACTCTTATGAGTCAAGTTGGGAATATAATATTCGCAAATTTGCCTATAATTTTTGCTTTAGGTGTTGCAATCGGTATGGCTGTTAACGAGCATGCTGTCGCGGCGCTTTCAGCTCTTATTGCTTTTTTTGTTATGCATCAGACTGTTTCGGTTTTGTTAAGTCTAAATAATATAATTGACAGTTTGCCTTTAGGGACGGTTTCGGACGTCTGTGGAATCAAATCGCTTAATATGGGGGTTTTCGGAGGCATAATCGTCGGTTTGGGAGTTGCTTATTTACATAATAAATTTTATAAGATAAAGCTTCCTGACGTTATTTCGTTCTTTGGCGGCGTAAGATTTGTGCCGATAATTTCTTCGGTCGTTTATATGCTGGTCGGAATTTTAATGTATTTTATATGGCCGTCTGTTCAAAATATGATGCTCTGGTTTAGCGAGCTTGTTTTAAAATCGCAATACATAGGTACTTTTATATATGGCGTTATCGAGCGTTCGCTTATTCCGTTTGGACTGCATCATGTTTTTTATATGCCGTTCTGGCAGACTGCTATGGGTGGTACGATGCAAATCGATGGCGCTACTGTTTCGGGAGCTCAAAATATATTTTTTGCACAGCTTGCGTCGCCGAATACTACAAAATTCAGTGTCGAAGCGGCAAGATTTTTTACCGGAAAATTTCCGTTTATGATTTTCGGTCTTCCCGGAGCCGCGCTCGCAATGTACCAGACTGCAAAATCAAACAAGAAAAAAGCAGTCGGGGGTTTATTACTTTCTGCGGCTTTGACTGCGATGCTCACTGGGATAACTGAGCCTATAGAGTTTACTTTTTTGTTTGTAGCTCCTGTTTTGTATGCAATTCACTGCGTTTTTGCAGGGCTTTCGTTCATGCTTATGCATATTTTAAATATCGCGGTCGGAATGACTTTTTCAGGCGGCATAATAGACTTGATTTTATTTGGCGTAATTCAGGGCAATAGCAAGACAAATTGGCTTATGATTTTACCTGTGGGCTTATGTTATTTTGTTGTTTATTATTTGTTATTTAAATTTTTGATTAAAAAGATGAATTTAATGACCCCAGGGCGCGAAGAAGACGAAATCGAGTCTAAATTATTTACCAGAAAAGATTATGACGCTGCTAAAAATTCAAATTTATCGGCAGTTTTAGTCGAAGGCTTAGGTGGCGTTGATAATATTTCTGATATTGGCTGCTGTGCTACAAGATTAAGATTAACAGTTAAAGATTCCAGTAAAATTAATCAAAATATTTTAAAAAGTGCTAATGCTTCGGGTGTTTTAGTCAGTGGTCAGGGAGTTCAGATAATTTACGGCCCTAAAGTTACTGTTATAAAAAGTGAGCTCGAAGAATATGTTGATTCTTTAAAATTTAAATAAACACAATTAATATTCAAAATGTGTAAGATAGAATTTAAAAATGTTAGTTTTTATTATGATAATAAAAAAATACTTGATAATGTATCCTTTGTTATAAATCGTGGCGATTTTGTATCTATAATTGGCAAAAATGGCAGTGGAAAATCAGTTTTGACAAGACATATGAATGGTTTGCTGCTGCCTGATTCTGGAGATGTCTGGGTTGATGGTATTAATACCAAAGATAGTAAAAATTTGTATAATATACGGCAAAAGGTGGGGTTTATGTTTCAAGACCCAGACGAACAAATTGTTGCCAGTATAGTGGAAGAGGATGTCGCTTTTGGGCTTTCTAATTTAGGCATAAAACGCGAAATTATGCGAGAAAAAATTGATTGTGTACTAAAAAAATTAGGAATTTTTGAATATAAGTCTCGTGACGTTAACGAACTTTCTGGTGGTACTAAACAAAAATTAATTCTTGCCGGCGTTCTGGCAATGGGCTCGGAGTATTTAGTTCTTGATGAACCTACTTCGATGATGGATCCTGAAAGCTGTGACATGATTATAGAAGAATTAATAAAATTAAATAAAGAAAAAAATATGAATATTATTTTATTAACTCATCATATGAACGAAGCTAAAAAAGCGAATA
>CAMNDS010000081.1 GCA_946535695.1 uncultured Clostridia bacterium
AAATGTATAAAACAAATTTTTCAGAATATAGATTAATACCTATGTTCTGAAATTTTTTTATTAATTATAAAACAGTTTACATAAAATAGTATTTCCCCACCAAATTTTTTATATTGTTTGTTTCGTAAAATTATTTATGAAAAATATATTGATATTTATACAAGATTACAAAAATATTTTTTGTATATTTTTTGTTTTTCTATTGACAAAAAAATATTTTTAATTATAATATCAAATCAAGTTGCAACTTAACGTGTTAAATTATCAATATTCTGATAAACATGTTGATTTTTGATTTTAATTTTAAATATTTAAAAGGAGAAAAAATGAGTTTTAAAGTTTCTAAACGCACCAAGCAAGTTTTGGCTTCGTTGCTGATTACTGCAAATTTTGTAAATTTATCAAATTCAAATGTTAAAAGCATGGAATGTAATAATAACACTGAATCGAAGTGTGATAATTATTCGGATTCTGTCTGTATAACGCCTGAATTTTTAAAAGTTGTTGTGGAAGTATATGAACAGCATAAAAATGACAAAATAAATATTATAAAAGAGCCCAATAAATTATTTGACAGGATTAGTAAAAATTACTTTAATTCTCAATTGATATATAGTTTTAACGATACACACTTTAATTCTGATAACAAGCTTATTAGTTTTGCCCCATATGTTTTAGGGCGTGCATTAAAAGCTTTTTTTGATAAAAACGAAGGCTTCAAAGGTGTGTTCAAGTTTTGCCATGAAAAAATCAAAAACTTCCCATTTTTGATTTATGGTTTTGATAATAACCAAGACAAATCCATATTGGAAAAAACTAAGAAAGTACTTAAATCAAACGGTAAAGATTTGTGTCATTACGAAGATCAAAACGAATTCCCAAATTATTATGATGGATATTATAAGTCTTCAGGATTATCATCACAATTTAGACAAATGTTAACACTCGGTATATCTAACATATCGGATAATTATTATCTTCATTCTAATTTTAAGGAGACTGTTGATTCTGAAAACATCGTAGAACAATTTGGATCGGCATTTTACAAAAAATATCCGAATTTTCTGAATATTCATCCGGGTGTATCTGACCAAGAAATTAAAATTATAATAGCTATGATCCATACTTCCCTTCATGAAATAGCTCATCATATACCAAGATATCTGGGATTATTAGAGAAATTCGACGGTATACAGGAAACATCTTATCCTATAAGCGCAAAATCAAACAAAGGGATGATAGGTGGTTACGATGTAATCACAGCGAATTGGCTTTCTGCACTATTAACTAAGAATTTTTGTAACATACAGCACGTTTTTGAGAAATTAAAATGCAACGAATACGAAAAGGGATGCCTTTTACGTTACCTAAATTCGTTTAAACCTTGTAGTCATAAGTTTGGTTATTGTACGAATAGCCGAGGTCATACAGTTTATGGGAATACGAATCGTTATGAAGATTTTGCTGAATCATTTGCTGTGGGAAGTATGACAGATGAATTCCCTGCTCTTACTATTCTAATAAAAAAATGGAACGAACGTGCCCAAAAATTAGTAAATTCTTACGATGAATTCAAGTACCAAGCTAGAAAATATATGTATGATTTTGACGAGGGAATATAAATTAAAAAAACGCAATTCACAATATTTGAAAGAATTTGTGAAAAATTTGAAAATTTAAATGGTTGAAAAACGTCTCTGATAATAAATGCATAAAACGAATTTTTCAGAATATAGATTAATACCTATGTTCTGAAATTTTTTTTTTGATTTCAAACGATTTTTTTATTGATTACAAAACAGGAGATGTAAAATTAATATGAATTATGACTTAAATAAATATAAATTTTCTATGCTTGATAATATTTTCCAGGGAGTTCAAGAAATTCCCGTAGATTGCGATTTGACTCTGCCTGATTATTGTCCGGATATCGGAAAAATTTTAAAATGTCAGATTTCAGCAGGAGTTCAATCTCGTAATATTTCGGGCGATCAGTTAAATATCGAAGGCAACTCAGTATTTGAGCTTTTATATTCAGATTTAGAAAAAAATACGATCAGATGCTTTAAAACAGAAATTCCGTTTTCGCAAAATTTGAATATTAAAAATTCTTCGCAATTTTCTGCAGCGACTTTTGATATAAAAAGAGAATATATAAACTGCAGAGCGATTTCACCTAGAAGAATCGATATTCACGGAGCTTTTTCGTTAAAAATCAACGTTTTTGGAACTAAAAACTGCGAAGTTACGAACAATATTGCTTCTAATGACATAGAACAAAAAAAGAGTGATATCACGTTTAGTCAGTTAAATTCTTTGCTTCAGCATCAAATTAATATAAGCGAAATTTTAGACTTGGGAACAGACAAAAATGCTCCGGAGTTTATTATAAAATCTGATTTGAATATTAGTGACATAAATTGCACTGCAAGCGATGAGAGAATAAATATAAAAGGCAAAGTTAATATTAAAATTTTGTATATTAGCGATATCGAAACCGGCAAAATAGACTCAGTCGAAAATGATATTCCAATAAACGAAACTATAGATGCTCCGGGCGTTATGGATGATAATATTTTTATGATTATACCTGAGATTATTTATCATGAAGAAAAAATTTCGGCAGACTCTGAAAGTATCGGAAATTTAATAAACGAGGAGCTTAAAATTATGATGACGATTTTTGCGTTCCAGGACGACGAAACTAAAATTATTGACGACGCTTATTCGACTGAATACGAAACTGAACTTTCTTGTGAAAATTTTAAGTTTAAAAAATTTTCGGGTGCTCTAAACGAAAATATAATTCATAAAGAAATAATCAAAAATTCTGATAATAAATTTTTTAAAATTTTGGATATTTGGTCTAATTCATATTCAGTTGGAATATCTCAAAAAGATTTAAATTCAAGTTTCGAAGGCAAAATAAACTTGTGCATTTTGGCACTTAATCCTGATTTTGTACCGTTTTATATCGAAAGAGAAATAAAATTTTCAAAAGAATTATATGAAAACATAGATTCTAAAATTTCGGATTCGTATATTTTTATGTCTATTACAGATATTGATTATAAAATTATAAATAACGACGAAATCGAAGTTAAATTAAATATTCAAATAATTGCAAATATGTATAACGAATCAGAATATAATTTAGTCGAAAATATAACTTCGAACGAAGCTTCGCCAAAAATTAAAGATTTAAAAACAGCTCTTACGATATATTACGCAAACGCAGGAGAAAAAATCTGGGATATCGCCAAGCATTATGGCACTACTATGGAAAAAATTCAGGACGAAAATGATATTGATTTTGAAATTTTAGATTCTGACCGCGCGATTCTAATACCAATTTATTAATAATTAAATAATTAAATAATTAAATTAGGAGAAAAAAATGGAAGAGAAGAATATTTACAGCGACATTGCAAAACGAACCGGCGGAGATATTTACATAGGCGTAGTAGGACCTGTCAGAACCGGAAAGTCTACTTTTATTAAAAAATTTATGGATTCTCTTGTTATTCCGAATATTTTAGATAGTCGTCAGCGTGATAGAACTATCGACGAACTCCCGCAATCTGCAGGTGGCAAAACAATCATGACTACAGAACCAAAATTTATTCCTGAAGATTCAGTCGAAGTTGATATTGACGGCTGTGCAAAATTCAGAGCCAGAGTTATCGATTGTGTAGGCTATATCGTGCCAAGTGCAATTGGCTATATCGAAAACGAAACCCCCAGAATGGTAATGACGCCCTGGTTTAAAGAAGAAATTCCGTTCGATAAAGCCGCCGAAATCGGCACAAAAAAAGTCATAACCGATCATTCTACAATTGGTTTAGTTATAACCACCGACGGCTCAATAAGTGATATCGAAAGAAGCGAATACGAAGACGCCGAGCAAAGAGTTATTACAGAATTAAAAGAAATTAATAAGCCATTTATCACGTTATTAAATAGCATTGATCCGTACTCGAGCGAAACTCTTGCGCTTTCTGATTATATGCGCAAAAAATATAATATTCCCGTGATTCCAGTCAATTGTATGGATTTAGACGAAACTCAAATAAAAGAAATTTTGGGCAAAGTTTTGTATGAGTTCCCGATAAGAGAAGTAAAAATAGACTTCCCGAGATGGCTTTTGAATCTTGAAAAAGATCACTGGCTAAAGTCTGACGTATTTTCAAGCATAAAAAATTCTTCGCAAAAAGCGCATAAAATAAGAGAAGCAAAAAATATCGCTCAAGAAATCTGCGTTTCTGATTTTGTTAAAAATTCAGATTTAGATTTAGTTGATTTAGGAACCGGAACCGCAAATTTAAAAGTAAGCTTAAAAGATAATTTATTTTATAAAATTTTGGGCGAAAAAACAGGAATAGAAATAAAAAACGAATGCGAACTTATGAACCACATGATGGAACTTTCGAGTTTAAAACAAAAATACGAGCGAATCGGTGCAGCATACGACGACGTAAACGAATCAGGCTACGGAATTGTAATGCCTGTTCTTGATGAATTAAAGCTCGACGAACCTGAAATAATCAAGCAAAGCGGCAAATACGGCATAAGATTAAAAGCATCGGCGCCGGCAGTACATCTTTTAAAAACAAATATTACTACCGAAATCACGCCGATAGTCGGCTCCGAACAGCAATCAGAAGAACTCGTAACTTATTTGCTCAAAGAATTCGAAGAAAACCCCGCGAAAATATGGGAATCGAATATATTTGGAAAGTCACTCCATTCTCTTGTAAATGA
>CAMNDS010000082.1 GCA_946535695.1 uncultured Clostridia bacterium
TACTCTCTTTCTTCTTTATTCTTTTTCATCTTTTTGCCATTTTAGTTTGGTTTTGAAGGTTCCTGTTTTGTTCTTTTGTGGATTTTGTTTTTTCAATTTTTCACCTTGCTTTTTCTTTTTTCAGAGTATAACATGTATATATTCCTCCTTAGCTCAGTTTGGTAGAGCATGCGGCTGTTAACCGCAGGGTCGTTGGTTCGAGCCCAACAGGGGGAGCCATTATTTTTTTGTATGAGGATTTGCTTTGGGTGGTATTGTTTTTTTGTCTAATGATAGAAAAAAAGCTCTTTTGATTCGTTTTTGTGATGCTTATAAATCTATTTTGTCAAAGCATTCTTTGTTTTCTACTTTTACGCTTTCTTATCTTATTGGCGAGATCGGAATTGAAGTTTCGCCTTTGTTAGACGATGATGTCAGCGGTTATCAGCAAGTCATTTCTAAGATTTATTGTAAAGAAGTTAATTTGGTTATTTTTTTTAAGGATACTTTTTCTACTCCTGTTAATCCGCATTTAGAATATGAACTTTTCAGAGTTTGCGATTTGCATAACATTCCTTATGCAACTAATTTGGCGACCGCCGAGATTCTTTTGTCTGCTTTATTTTTAGGGAAATGTTAATTTATTTTGGGAGAAAGTTACTATGTTTTTGGTCGATCGTCTTCGTGGTATGCAAGATATTTTGCCGCCTGAAAGTAATTTTTATTCTAAAATTGAGTTGTTAATGCGATCACGTGCTGAATTTTATGGTTTTTCTCTTATCCGTATTCCCATTTTGGAATTTACCGAGCTTTTCAATCGTTCGGCCGGCGATTCTTCTGATGTTGTTCAAAAAGAAATGTATACTTTTAATGATAAATCTGGGCGTTCGGTTACTTTAAGACCGGAGTTTACTGCTGGTGTTTTGCGTGCAGTTGTGAATGGTCTCTCGGGTAATGCAGTTTATCCATTGAAAATTATGTATTTCGGTCCTTGTTATCGTTACGAAAGGCCTCAAGCTGGCAGGTATCGTGAGTTTTATCAATTCGGTGTTGAAATTTTTGGTGCACCTTCATTTCTTGCGGACTTTGAATTGCTTTGTCTTGCAAATGATATTTTTAATAGTTTAGGATTAAAAAATATCAGTTTAGAAATTAATGCGATAGGTTGTGTAAATTGTAGACAAAATTATGTAAAGGCTGTGAAAAATTTTTTTGAAGTTACTAAAAATGATTTGTGCGAAACTTGTAAAATACGCTTAAAAACTAATCCTTTGAGGATTTTTGACTGCAAAAATTTTGAATGTAAAAAAATGTTTGATAATGCTCCTCATACTGTTGATTTTATATGTGATGAGTGTCTAAATGAATTTGAAAATTTGAAAAAACTCCTTGAGGTTAATAAAATTAATTATATTGTTAATACAAGAATAGTCAGGGGACTTGATTATTATACTAAGTTAGTGTTTGAATTTGTGGCACATTTTGATGATGCTAGTTTAACTATTTGTGGAGGTGGAAGATATGATAACTTATCCACGAGTTTAGGGGGACCTGTTCTTCCTGCGACAGGTTTTGGCGTAGGATTTGAAAGAATAGTTAAATTATTGCAAAAAGTAAATAGCAATATGAAAATAAAAAAAGATCATAAAATTTATGTTGCTTATATGTCTGAAAATGCTAAATTGGTTGCTATTGATATTGTTTTAAAATTACGAAATTTAGGTATTAAATCTGATTTTGATGTTTTAAATCGTAGCATTAAATCTCAAATGAAGTATGCCAATAAAACGAATTATGATTTCGTGGCTGTTATTGGTGAAAATGAATTAAAAAATAATAGTATCAATCTTAAAGATATGTCAAATGGTAAAGAGGTTATCTTTAAACTTGATAATTTTCACAACGAAGTTTGTGATTATTTTAAAAGGAAATTTGATAATTCAAAGTTGGATATTTTGAATTCTTGATTATTTAAATAATTTAATCTTATTGTTGGAGTTTTAAATTCAAATTTTATTTTATAGGAAATTAATTTTTGATGTTTTTTATCGCCTTTTAAAAATTTACCATACTTTTTGTCACCTACAATAGGAAGTCCTATAGATGCTAAGTGTGCTCTTATTTGATGTGACCTACCGGTTAGTAGTTCTACGTTTAATGTGCTTATTCCATTTTCGTAATTTTCTAGCTTGTAACGAGTTTTTATAAACCTTGCATTTTTTGAACTCTTTTTTGATATAAATACTTTATTTTTTTTAGTGTTCTTGGTTAAAAATCCAGTAATTATTTCTTCGTTTTTTTTAGGTTTACCGTAAACTAGACATTTATAATATTTTTTTATTTCTCTATTTTTAATCTTTTCATTTAATTCTCTTAAACTTTTTAGGTTTTTTGCAGCCAAAATTATACCTTCAGTATTTCTATCAATTCTATTTGCTAGAGCCGGTGAAAAAGTGTTTTCGTTGTTTATGTCGAATTCATTTTTTTCATATAAGTATTTTTTTATTCTGTTTATTAAACAATCAATTTTTTGGTTTTTATCAGTATGGCATACTAAACCGCATGGCTTATTTATTATTAATATATTTTGATCTTCATAAATTATATTTAACCTAGAATTGGAAATTAAAAAATCTTGATTTGAATTTTTAAGTTCAATTAGTTCATCTTTTAAATAGATTTTTATAACGTCGCCCAATGCAAGACGTTGGTTTATGTCTGATTTTTTATCATTTATTTTTATTTTTTTCTTACGTATAAGCTTGCAAATTAATGATTTTGGCATTTTGGGAACACAAGATGACAAAAAACTATCAAGCCTTTTACCAGTATCATTTTGACCAATTTTTAAAATTTTCATTGATAAATAATCACTTTATCTTCGGTTGCATAACTTTCGGTTTTTTCAACGTTTACTGTTGAATTTTTCACTGATTGTTGAACTATTTCTTCTTTAAAATTTTCTTCGTTTTTATTCATTTTGTATGTAAGTTCGTTAAGTTTGGCTTGTCCAAAAAGAAAACAGAAAATTCCACAAAATGTTAATGAAAAAGCAAAAAAGGTTAAGCAAAAAGTTTTTAACTTATTTATTTGATTTTGCCTTTTTATTTTTATTATTTTGTTTTGTTTTTTCCTAAAATTTTGATTAATTTTTCGAATTGTATTGTCGTTTCTGTACATAAATATTTTCTTTCTTTTAAATTTTTTCACATATCCTGAGTTTTGCACTTTTACTTCTTGGATTGTTTTCTACTTCATTACCATTGGCAGTAATGGCTTTTTTATTTATAATAATTATTTCTTTTTTCTTTGAGCAAGTGCAAAGTGGAGCGTTTGGAGGACAAATGCATGTTTTTTCCCAAAATTTCATTTTTTGCTTTACAATTCTATCTTCCAATGAATGAAACGAAAGGACTGCAAGCCTCCCGCCACTGTTCAACAATTTTATACAATTATCTAGTGAAATGTCAAGATTTTCTAGTTCGTTGTTTACTGAAATTCTTATAGCTTGGAAAGTTTTTTTTGCCGGATGACCTGCAAAATGCTTTGGAATAGCGTTTTGAATAATTTTAGCAAGCTCAAGAGTAGTTTCTATCTTTTTTATTTTTCTTTTTTGGCATATAGATTTTGCGATTAATTTTGAAAATTTTTCTTCACCAAATTTCCATATTATGTTTGATAATTTACTTTCTTCTGTAAAATTTATTATATCATATGCGCTTTTACCACTTTGACTCATCCTCATATCTAAAGGGGCATCGTGAATGTATGAAAATCCGCGTTTAGCGCAATCTATTT
This sequence comes from uncultured Clostridia bacterium, assembly GCA_946535695.1. Taxonomy (GTDB): domain Bacteria; phylum Bacillota; class Clostridia; order Oscillospirales; family Acutalibacteraceae; genus Improbicoccus. Next base: position 3,778 of record CAMNDS010000082.1, read on the forward strand.
GATGAGAAGAAACTCCTAAATCCATGCAAATTCCATCAACTTTATTGATTTTTAATTCTTTTAAAACTTTAGGGATTTCAATAAAATTACATTTAAAAATTTGAATTTTTTTTTCGTTTTCAAATTTTTTCTTACAATAATCAATCGCATCTTGATCAATATCAATCGATATAAGCTTTCCGTTATTATCTAGTTTTTTAAGAATGTTTTCTGAAAGACCTCCGCCACCCAAAGTAGCGTCAATATAAACTCCATTGCTTTTTATATTTAAAAAATTTATTGTTTCATTTAACATTACTGTTTTATGATAATTTATTTTATAACCTCGCTTTTATTGAATACATTTCTATTTTTATATACATTTAAACTCGTTGCTAGCATAAATTCAAATTTTTTTACACTTAGTTATCTAGTTATCTTATCTAGTTATCATTGATTTGACTTTGAAAAACTATAATCTCAAAACCATACTCTTTAACTATAACAAAAAACAAAAATTTGTCAAGTTTTATTTTAGAACGTTATTGCTAAAAGCGGATAGGTAATAATAATTCAAGAAGGTCATATCTGTCTACAAATATAGCAACACAAAAACTTGTATCATTTCCTACGGAACCCGCCGGAGAGAATATTTTCGATTTAATTTTTAAGTTTCGAAAGAAATCTAGTCAAATAAAAAAACGTGAAATTTTATTTGCACATAATATAACATTATAAATTTTATTCTTCAAATTTTATTATTGTTTTGTCTACTCTTTTTTCGTAATCAACAGAAATTGGAGAATCGATTGATGAAACCTCTAGGTTAGAATCATTGGATTTTAGCCTTTGAACTAGGATATTACATAATTCACTGAACTGAATTTTATTGATATCGAT
>CAMNDS010000083.1 GCA_946535695.1 uncultured Clostridia bacterium
TCTCAATTTTCATCTCAACCGCTTGATTTACAAAGGGTTCGATTTGAATTAAAAAATCCATAATTAAATCTTCTGTTGGACATTCGACTCCAAAAATTTTCAAAACACTTTCCTCGCCAAATGTTTTGTCTATCAGTTTTACGATTTCTTTGTTATATTTAAATAACTTTTTCATTTTATCCAGAGGCGATTCGTCAGAATTTTGAAAATCAGGCTTATGTTTAGTTGAAAATTCATATAAATTAATAAAATTTTCTATAAAAGTTTGATTATTAAGGTCAATTTTGATTTTATAATCGTTTCCATTCACAGGTATTTCGACCAAAGGTCTGGTAATTTTAATACTCATAATTTACTCCGATCTCGCCCTGAAACTCACGTTTGAACTGAGCGAACTTATTGTTGTACCAAGGGTTTGAGTGGCATTTATAGTGTATTCATGTCCTGCAGTTAACGAATTCGAAAGGACTCCGCTCCAAGTGCTGTCAGAGTTTACTGAAACTGTTAAAATAGTGTTTGTGCCGTCTGAAACATTAACAGTAGCTCCAGGCCTGCCTGTTCCTGCGATTGTAGGAGTGAGTTCGACGTTAGTGGCACCATTCGCGGGCACTGTAATCACAGGGGCTTCGAGGTTTTTAATAAGAGTAAAACTCACAGGATCGCTCGTCACGGAGCTCATCCCATTTATTGACTGAATTGCAGCTATTTTGACATTTGTGTCAAGATTTTGTGACGAAATTGTGGTAGTCCAAACTCCACTTTCGTTGACAGTCACAGGATTCGTGGATTTTCCTTGACCATAATAGACGACAATCGTAGCGCCGACTATTCCGAGGCCTGAAACGGTGACATTTTCTCCCGAAAGAATCGAATTTTCGGTAGGAGTTTTTATGATTGGAACTTCCGTAGTGGCCGGAGTCCAAGAAAACACAGGGGTTTCGCCGGAACTATCGACGGTTATATACCCGACTTGTGGGTCAGAAGTTCCGCTGATGTGAACTGAAGTTTTCAAGCTTTCATTCGCCGCTCCTCCAATTGAATTCGGGTAAACAATGGCTTTTCGCCGAACTCCGATGAACTGGTTGCTCGTGCCATACATTATTTCATCTTTGTTAAATCTAATGTAGTCGCACGAAGTTGCAGCCCCTGTCGGAGGAACTCTAACTATTCGGTTGACCCATCTTTGACATTTTTCACCTTTTACGTATGCAATTTCCAAATCAAATCCTACCGTGAATCCCTTGACATTCGTGGTTTTGGTGATTTCGCAAATGTATTGCACATCTTCGGTATCTGCCTCGAATGTTTCTGTTAATTCTGTGATTCCTTGACAAAAAAGCTCCCATTCGGGAGAACTGTAATTATATGGATAACTTACGTTTATTAAATGCCCTAAAAGGCTCCTTGATTCTGCCGGTTTTCCCATTTTATTCCTCCAATTTTAATTTAAAATATAATTTTTCTCAAAAAATATTAAATTATTTACAAAAGTGTAAAAGTATCTTTCTCCGGCGGCGCCGGAGAAAAGTGTTTGAATGCTAAAAATCATTTTGAACATAATATTCTGCGACAAATTTTGCCTCCGTAATTTCGATGTTCGGAGGCAGTCTTTGAACTAATTTCGGAAAAGCGCTCATCCAAATATTCAAAAATCTTCTTTTATTTTTAAGTTCCGGAAAATTTTCCAATGAATATGAAGTGCCATCTGGTTTTACCAAAACTCTACCAAAAAACCATTCTCCAATTTTGGAAAGAATCGCTTGGCTGTCTATCCTTTCTTGGTTAGTAGCATCCATAGTTTGCAAAAGAAGCCTAAATTGGTACTTCGAAGTATACGAATTGTCGACATAAATCGACGATTTTCTAGGATTTACAATAGTTGACAAGCACATTGATACCTTTTTAGGCTTTAATTGCTCGAAAAAAATGCCATCTTTTTTTACCTGAGGTGGCAATTCTGGGAACGTTTCTATAAGTTTTATCAAAGTTTCCTGGATATCTTGGATTTCGGTTTTTGTTACTAGAATCATTTGAAACTCCTTTTAACTGTTTTAATCCAGTTTTGTAAATTATCTTCTTTGCTTCGTTCATACCATTTTGCTCCAGCTTTGCTATGAGCTTCTTTTGAAAATTCTAAATCTTTGTTGACGACGTGCTTTCTAGTGTTTTGAAGAGCCCACGAGGAGCCTCGGTCGTCAAGCATCAGCTTGCCCATATACAGAAACCTTGCGTACGGCGTGTTGTAGACAATTTCAGAATCGTCGTTTTCAGTGTGCGCGGAATTACTTAAAATTCCTTGCTGAAACGGCACGTAGTCCTGTGTGTCACTTATAATTTGGTAAGCAAGATTTTGCTGAGCTTTTGCTAAATTCCATTTAAACCTTGTCATATCAATGTTTATCTCGATTTTGTCATTAATTGACATGTAGCTATTTTTAAAATCATATTTCATCAGTAGCCCAAAACCTCCCAGTGGCTTAATTCGTCCTCAAAATCTTTGACCGAATGCACAAAAAAAACTCCGTCCTGCGAGTTTTTTAGTTCTTCATAATTCAAATTTTCATCTAAAAGCTTCCCTTTAACAAAAAAGTCTTTTCCTTCCTGAAATGTGAAAAATTCTTCTTTTGATTCTAAATTTTCCCAAATCTTTGGAGTTTTAAAGCATTTTTCTGTTCCAAAAGAAATTTTTTCTGAATTTTTGATTAAATATTTTATTATCAAAAGAGAAACATCATCATCAAGAGTAGAATCATTTGTAAATCTGGTCCTAAAGTTGCTTTGAAGTTCCACATTTGGCAAGAATGTTTTGTAGTATTTGTTTGATTTTTCATCAAAATTAAATAAAGTTATGTTGTTATTAAACATATTTTTCATACCAAAGAACACGTTTTGCAAGAATTACTATTTTCAACAATTTTAGACAACAAGTTATAAAATTTTCCATTTATAAATCTTGGGAAAAGATAAGCATTAATTATAGATTTAATTTGAATTTCTTGATTTTTGGAATCCAAAAAATAACTCGAAAATGAAGTGTCGTAAGTCACTGAAACGGCTCCTGCGGTCTGGCTTTTGACAATTTTTTCTTGTTTGGAATTCGAAGCTGTGTCGATTGCATCTTGAAAAATTTTAAGCTTGTCAATCAAAGCACAGGCGCAGGTTTTGATATCCAGAATCAGCTCGTTGGGAAAGTTATTTAGCGTGCCGTTGGTAACTCTCGAGCAAGTTTCTTTTGTGATTTTCATGCATGATAAATTTACAAATTTGTCAAATTCTTCTTCTGATAATTTTCCTTTAAAAGTTTCTTTGTAAAATTCATAGTCAACTAACATAATTGCCTCAATTCATCACAACGTTTACAGCCACATTTTCCTGTAAAATGCTAACTTTGCCACGAACGTCGTCTTTATTTTCAGATTTAACAGTGTAACTGTAAGATTTATTTGGTTGGGACTTAATGATAGCAACACCTTGGGCGTTAGTTTTCGTGCGGATTCCTCCCATGTTAATTTTGGCATTTTCAATTGGATTCGTGCCGTCAGTAACGTTGAAAGTCACATCGTAAGTTGTTACTTCATTTGTTGGCAAGACTAGAGCTAGAGGGAAACGCACCAATGGATCGGGCTGCAAGATATTTACAGGATTTGGGACCTCCCAACCTAGGCGCATCGTGCATCTGGCCGCAATCATGTCTTGTTGCATCAAGTTGTAGACAATTTTACCTGTTTCAGGGTCACTTACCACTCCTTGGGTGAAAATTTCGAACTCTATGTCTTGTCTTATCGCATAAACGCATTTTTTAAAGTCACCAACGATATATTTGGCTTTATTCGAATCCCACGAAGAATTTTCGACATAAATTTTTTCAAGACCATCGAGCCAAGTAGCATTTATCGGCTGACCCGTTGAATCCACTATTCTCCGGAGCTCAGAGCGCATTCCTACGCCTCCCATGATGGCGCTTGGAATATACCCAGAGGATTCCACTTTTGCCATTGCTGCATCTGTATCTCTCAAAAAATTCGAAGTCGTTGTAACCGTTGCACCGGCGTTAATTATAGTGTCTATAAGGCTTGCACGAAACATCGCAGGTTTGTCTTCTCCGGTTATGATAGCGGCGTCAATTTTTTTGTGCATATCCTGGACAACATTGCGTTTCACGGTTTCCCAGACGTCAATCGCTGAATCTCGAATGCTATTTATGGAAATAGGTACTATTGTTGCTAGTTCCTGAGCAATAATTCGTTTGTTTGCCCACTCGAGATTCGTGGTTTTCTTGAATCCGGTGTTTCCGCTGACCCAATATGACACTGGCAAAGCATCTAAAATTCTGAGCTCAGTTTCGGATGTGCTCATGTCATTTAGCCTAGTAAAATGCCCTAAAACTGCACTTTTTTTGGTTATTTCTTCTATTACTTCTTTTCTGATTTCAGGTGTAATCAATGCCTGAATGTCAGAATCGCTAATCATTGCCATATTTGCCTCCTAAATTTATTTCTTATTAAGTTAAAGGAGTTCTCTCCGGCGCCGCCTTCAACCTAATTTGTTTCTTATTGCGCTATTAAATTTTTGCGAAAAACTGTTAATTTTGCTGTTAGTTTCAAAATTTGGAGAAGTGCTTACTGTAATTTTCGATTGTTTTAAAAACT
>CAMNDS010000084.1 GCA_946535695.1 uncultured Clostridia bacterium
TGGCAAAATAAAAATTAATAATAAATTTAAATTTTGAAAATTTAATTTAGTTTTTTCTGGTTTCAAATTTCAGGCTCCTGTTTAAATTTAGATATTTTTTTGATAATTAATAAAATCAACGGAACCAAGAAAGCTGTAAAAATAGTCATAAAAAATAAAAATCTCGTGTCAAAAATTCCGGATATGATATTTGAAATTTTTACGAACATGTTCGTGATTATTAATATAATTCCCAGCAAAAATATAATTATTTTGTTGCTTTTTCTTCCAAAAGATTTTCTAAGACATTCAGAAGACAAATTCAAAAACAAAGATAATTTTAAAAATATTCCGGCCGTCCAGAGGCCCAAGTATAACGAATCTAAATTTTCAAACTTACTGATTTTTGCGGCGCTTGTTGCCGTATATATCGGAAAAAGTTTTACGTCTGAAAGCTCACCTAAAACGCCTGTTACTAAAAAAATCATGCTTGACATCAAGAATAAAACTAAAAAATTCCAAGTTATAATGCCTTTTTTGATATTTCCGAAACACATCGGCAAAAGCATTCCCATTGCCGGTATGCATGACATTCTTGAGAGCATGAAAAATATTCCGTCTGTTACAGAATTATAATTTTCGTAAAAAAACGGTCTGAAATTTGTGAAATCTATTAATTTAAAAAGCGATACGTAAATCATAATCAGCAAAAAAAACGTCAAAAAAAGTATTATCGCGCCGGCTCTTGCAATTGCGTTTATGCCTTTTGCAGCAGAATAACATGCAAAAATTATTATGCTGGTTAATAAAACTAAAAAAGAAATCGGCGGATTTATCACGCTTTCGATAAAAATTTTAAAATTAGATAAAGTATAAGTGCAAGATAATAAAAAATAAAACGCATAAATTACCGAAATTATCTTGCCAAACTTGCCCAAAATTTTTTCGTTTATGTCTGTAATATCTAGATTTTTATTATCTGAATTCTTGTTATTTTTAAAAAGCATCATCATGGGAATTATTAAAATAAAAGTAATAAAAAATACTAGTAACGAAGAAATTATGCAGTCCCAAATATTGTGATTATTTATCGACGATGAACCGAAAGTCATACTGATAACTAGCCTGTTTATCATAAAAAGAGTTGTCAATTGCGGCACTGAAATTATTTTTTGATTCAAAATTTGCTCCTAATTTAAGATAAAATTACATATTTTTCTCGTTGATATAATAAAAATCAAAAATTAACTTGCGTTTTTTTCTGTCATTGCCGGAGAAAGCACTAATATACAGACCCCGGCATATTTTGAATTTTATTTTTGTTTTTCGAAAGCGTCTTCCAACTGGTTCTGATTATTGAATCTCGCATTCCAAACAGACCAAACGGCGAAATCGGCGAAGTAAACGGAATCCCAAAATTTGATTTTGAGCACAAATTAACTAAAACGACTGTGAATAATATCATTATGCCCCAAAGTCCCAAAGTTCCGCCTGCGATTATGAACAAAAGACGCAAAAGTGCAATTGGCTCGTATAAATTTGGAATTACAAACGTCGAAATTGCCGTAAGTGCTACTATCATGATAGTCGGTGCTCCTATCAGTCCTGCATTGACTGCTGCGTCGCCGACGACCAGACCTCCTACGATACTCACGGCATGCCCTAAATTTTGTGGCAATCTTAATCCTGATTCACGCAGAATTTCGTACAAAAAATGAATAATTAAAGTTTCTAGCATTAGAGAAAACGGCGTAGAACCCGTTGCAAGCGAAATTTTATTTAATAACTCGCTCGGAATAAGTTCTGGATTAAAAGTAGCAAAGCCTACATAAAAACCCGGGAGCAAGATTGATATAAAAAACGCAATTATTTTGAAAATTCTGTTTAAACTTGCAAAATAGGGTTTCATGGCATAATCATCGATATTATGAAAGTATTCTATAAATAAATATGGTACTATTAATGCTGTAGGAGAGCCGTCGACCAGTATCGCTACTCGCCCTTCTACGATTTTTCCGCAAACTGAATCCGGGCGTTCTGACAAACCAACGCTGCTAAAAAGCGATAAATCACCTTCTTCTTCGAGATATGGCGAAATGCATCCTGAAGTCATAATTGATTTTATATCGCATTTTTTTAATCTTTTTTTAATTTCCTCAATAATCTCAGGTTCGACTCGGTCGTTCATATAGCATATCGATACATAAGTTCTTGTAGTGCTGCCGAGCTGCATAGTTTCAAATTTTAATTTTGGATTTGCTATTCGGCGCCTGATTAAAGCCATATTAAATCTTAAAACTTCTACGAAGCCTTCACGTGAACCGCGTTGGGATTTTTCAGAAGTAGGCTCTGAAATTGAGCGAACTTCAAATCCCTGAACGCCAAATACTAAAATCGAATTTTGACCGTCGAGTGCTAAAATGGCGCAGCCGATGAGCGCCATATTCAGTGCATCTTCGTAATAAAAAACTTCCAATTGGTCAGGAAAAGCCGAAATTTTATCCCGAATTTCGCCGTATAATTCTTTTGGATTTGAAATTTGAGGCTTAAAATTTACAATCGTCTTTATGATATCGTTTGTAATATCTTTGTTTATCATGCCGTCAACGCTAATAATCGCAGCGTTTGAGTTAAATATTTTAATTTTTCTTATTATTAAATCAGCGCCGCCGTCAAATTCTTTTTGAAAAAATTCGATGGTTTTTTCGAGCGATTCTTCGATTCTTTTTTTGGGTTTTGGAGCATTTTGTTTTTTTTCAGTTTTAAAAAAGAATTTTCTGATATCCTTGAACATATTACCCCGACAATTTTGAAATACAAATCTATAAGATGTATTATGTCAACTATGCGGCGATTAATTCACAGGTTGCTTGTAAGTGAGGTGTTGCATATGAAAGAAGTTAAATTAAAAGAGCTGATAAGATTTACAGGTGCTAAGCTATTATCGAATTATGATGGTTTTGATTTTAACGATACAGATATCACAGACGATTTAGTTTACCGTTTTGGGCTGGAACTTATCGGGATAAAATCTAAAATGGGCAAAGGTTGTATCTTAGTTATGGGAAATTCTGAGCAATATTTTTTTAATACGCTTTTGCCATCTGAAAAACGTGAAGTTTTTGAAAATATATTTTCACGAAAATTTGCAGCACTTTTTGTAGCAGATAATGCGGTGCTCGACCCTTTAATTTGTAAATTTGCAAATAAGTATTGTGTGCCAATTTTTTCAGTAAAGGATAACGCAACAAATTTTATTTCTACAGTTACTAATTATCTGGAAGAAAAATTGGAGCCCACCATAACAAGACCTGCCGGATTTTTGAGCATTCATGGTGAAGGTATTCTTTTAATGGGCGAAAGTGGGATAGGAAAAAGCGAAGTGGCTCTTGAACTTATTCATCGAGGGCACAAATTTATAAGTGATGACCTGACTGAAATACAAAAAAATTCATTAAATTCGCTTATCGGATTTTCGCCGAGCAATATAAGTAAATTTATCGAAGTTCGAGGCGTGGGAATAATAAACGTTCAGCAGCTTTTTGGGGTTAATGCCATAAAAAGTTTTGAAACTATCGATATGATTGTTAATTTTGAAGTTTGGGATAAAGACAGAACTTACGAAAGGTTAGGTACAACTGAAAAATATGCAAAAATTTTAGGTGTTGAAATACCATATATTTCGGTACCAGTGAAGCCTGGTAAAAACTTAGCTGTGATTGTTGAGGTGGCTGCTATGAATAATAGGTTAAAAAAACAAGGAATCGATTCATATTATGAATTAATAAGCAAGGTTTCTGGCCAAAATATTGAGAGCCAAGAAAGAGAGAAAAAATTAATTTTTACTTGGTAAAAAACGATTTGAAAGGAATTTACATGAAACTTATAGCAGATACGCATTGCCATACAGTAGCATCTAGCCATGCATATAGTACAATACTTGAAAATGTTACCGTAGCTAAAAAAAAAGGATTAGAATATATTGCGGTAACAGATCATACAGGAGTAATCCCAGGTGCTCCGGGATGTTGGTATTTTCAAAACTTAAGAGTATTACCAAATGAAATTGACGGAATTAAAATTTTAAAAGGTATCGAAAGTAATGTTCTAGGACCAAGTGGCAGGATTGATATTCCGGAATTTAACGAAAGAGGCGGCCTTGACTGGGTTATAGCTTCAATCCACGAAATCGCCTGGGCAGGAGCTAAAACTCTTGAAAATTGCACAAAAGCTTGGCTGAATGTTGCTAAAAATCCGGTCGTAAATGTTATAGGTCACAGCGGTCTTGTTAATTTTAAGTATGATTACGAGCAAGTTATACCAATTTTTAAAGAAAATCATAAATTAATTGAAATAAATGCGAGTTCGTTTGTAATCCGCAGAGGCTGCTATGACAATTGCAAAAAAATTGCCGAAATTTGCAAAAAATGTGAGGCGCCGGTAATTGTAAACTCTGATTGCCATTTTGCAGCGGATGTTGGGCGTTTTGACCCGGCTATAAAACTACTTGAAGAAATTAATTTTCCGGAAAATTTGATCATAAACTCAAATATAGATTC
>CAMNDS010000085.1 GCA_946535695.1 uncultured Clostridia bacterium
TTTATTTTTTTTATTTTGGTATAATGCCTCAAATAGGCTATGGCGGCATAGCTCAGCGGTAGAGCATTCGGTTCATACCCGGAGGGTCGGTGGTTCGAGCCCACCTGCCGCTACCACTACCCAATTTATTTATTGGAGGTTTTAAATTGGTTGCCAAGGGTTTCGATAAAAAAGAAAATCAAAAAAATTTAGTTGAGAAAAGTATTAACAAGGTTGTTAGTAAAAATAATAAAAAAGATGAAATTGTTAATATAAAAGTTGTTGGTGTTGGCGGAGGTGGCGGCAATGCGGTCAATTGTATGGTAGATTTTGGGGTAAAGCATGTCGACTTTATTTGTGTTAATACCGATAATCAGGCTCTCGGATGCTCAAAAGCGGATATTAAAATTCAAATAGGTGAAAAGATAACACGTGGTAAAGGCGCTGGCTCTAAGCCTGAGGTTGGGCAAAGAGCTGCTGAAGAAAGCAGAGATGAAATAGTTTCGGCACTTTCTGGTGCGGATATGGTCTTTGTAACGAGTGGAATGGGGGGGGGGACTGGCACTGGCGCAGCTCCGGTTGTTGCGCAAACTGCTCGAGAAATGGGAATTTTAACGGTCGGCGTTGTGACGAAGCCCTTTATGTTCGAAGGTCAGCGCCGTATGGCTCAAGCGGAAGAGGGCATTGCCGTTTTGAGGGAAAATGTTGATTCTTTGGTAGTTATTCCTAACGAGCGTTTAAAATATTCAAGCCAGCAGCGGATTACTCTTAGAAATGCGTTTATAGTTGTTGACGATGTTCTAAGGCAAGCAGTCCAAAGTATTTCGGATTTGATTCTTGTGCCGGGGATAGTTAATCTTGATTTTGCTGACGTTACTTCTATAATGAAAGATGCGGGATATGCTCATATGGGAGTTGGTATGGCTTCGGGTAAGGATAAAGCTGAAACAGCTGCTAAAATGGCAATTTCAAGCCCACTTTTAGAAACTACTATTGAGGGTGCTAAAGGTCTTATTGTTAATATCACGGCAGCACCTGATATCGGTCTTGATGATATTGAGGTCGCCTCTTCTATGATCTCTGAACAAGCGGATAAAGATGCTAATATAATTTGGGGAGCTGCATTTGATGAATCTATGGATGATGAAATGCGGGTCACTGTTATTGCTACGGGGTTTGCAACCCGAGAGTCTTATATCCCTATTCCACCTTCATCAGGTTCTAATTCTAGAACTCAATTTGGTGCCGGTGGGAGTAGGTGGCAGCCCCCTTTGAGTAACAGCAATGTTTTTTCTGACTCGAGTGTTGATAAAGGCTCAGATGTAGTTGAAGATATAATGTCTATATTTAATAAATAATTTTTAAGGAGATGATTTAGTTTGAAAAAAGGTATTCACCCTTCTTATGGCGACGTGGAGGTTACGTGTGCTTGCGGTAACGAATTTAAGACTCGTTCTACGAGCACTGGTAAGTTATCTGTCGAAATTTGTTCAAATTGCCATCCATTTTACACCGGAAAGCAAAAAATTGTTGACACTGGTGGACGTGTTGAAAGGTTTAAAAAACGTTTGAAAGCTTTTAAAAACAAGTAATATTTATGACTTTTCCCGATGATTTTATAGAAAATGTGCGAGAACAAAATGATATTTTAGATGTTGTTTCTTCTTATGTTTCTGTTACCAAAAAAGGACGTAATTACATGGGGTTGTGTCCTTTTCATCTGGAAAAAACACCTTCATTTTGTGTTTATCATAGTACGAATTCTTTTTATTGTTTTGGCTGTGGTGTTGGTGGTGATGTTATTACTTTTGTTATGCTCGCTGAGAAATTGCAGTACCACGATGCTGTTGAATTTTTAGCAAATAAAGTGGGAATTGATATGCCAAAATACAGAAAAAACGATAATTTTTTGGATAAAAAAACAATATTTGCTATAAATAGATTAAGTGCCAAATTTTTTTTTTCGTGTTTGATGAATTGCGAAAATAGGTCGGCTTTAAATTATCTTTTGTCGCGAGGACTTTTTAAAGAAACAATAGTTCATTTTGGTTTGGGATATTCAAAATCTGATGGTTATTCTCTTGTGAATTTTTTAAAAAAAAGTGGATTTTCGGATGAGAAAATTGAAAAAGCAAATCTTGGAGTTAAAACTAAAAACAATTTTTTACATGATAGATTTATAAATCGTATTATGTTTCCGATAATCGATGTGAAAGGAAATGTTATTGGATTTGGTGCCAGAAGTTTGGATAATAAAATGCCTAAATATTTAAACACCGCTGAAACTATTGTATTTAATAAATCGGAAAATTTGTTTGCTCTTAATTTTGCCAAAAATCAGGAATATTTTATTTTGACCGAAGGTTATATGGATGCTGTTTCGCTTTACCAACTGGGATTTAAATCAGCGATTGCTTCTCTTGGTACTTCTCTGACCTTGGGACAAGCAAAATTAATTTCGAGGTATACTAACAAAATTTATGTTTGTTATGATTCAGACACTGCAGGAAAAAGTGCCACAGAACGTGCAGTTGAGATCTTAAGCAAAGAAAATTTAGATGTGAAAATAATTGAAATTAAAGACGCTAAAGACCCAGATGAATTTGTTAAAGTCAATAAGGAAAAATCAGCTTTAAAGTTCAAATTTTTGATTAAAAATTCGAAAAGTAGCATAGAATTTAAAATATCAGAACTGGAAAAAAAGTTCGATGTAAATAAGATAGAGGAAAAAGTCGGTTTCCTTAAAGAAGTTTCAAAAATCATTTCTAAAATTTATGATCCCGTTGAACGCGATGTTTATTCTTCTAAAATTTGTTCAAAATATGGTGTTTTAAAAAGTGCTTTTGATTTAAAAATAAAAAAAAATTTACAAAAAAATAGTAAAATGATGTTTAGCGATTTGAAAAAAAATCAAAAATTTGCACGTTCGGGCATTTTGTGTATTGAAGAATTTCTTATTTCATGTATAATCAAAAATAATGATTTAATGGTGTATTTTGACGATTTTTCTGGAAAAGATTTTTCCGATAAAATAACTTCGGAGCTTTTTATTAAAATTCGCGCTTTGTTGGCGTCTGGCAAGACGGTAAATTTTAGGTCTTTGTCCGAAGGTTTTAATCAAAAAAAAATAGGTGAAATTTCGAGAATTTTGAATTTAAATTCCGATTCCGATGTTCCTAAATCTAAATTTTTAAAATATATTAGTATTTTTAAACAAAAAAAGGAAATAAATAATTTTAAATTATCTGAAAATCTTGAAAAAAATAAAATTTTAAAGTTTTTGGACAAGCTAAAAAATAGTAAAGTATAACTGGAGGTGTGAGTTACTATTGCCGGGTGAAAAAAAACTAAAGAAGACAAAAGAAGAAGTAATTAAAAACATTGTTAACAATAGTAAGCAATCTGGTAGAGTTCAAGAATCTGAAATTTTAGAAGCCATAGGAGCCCTCGATTTTGATCCCGAACAAATTGAAGAACTTTATGACTCGCTTGAATCTTATGGTGTTGACTTGAAAGGTTCTATGAATAATTTTGAATCAAATGATGGTCTAAATGGCGGGTTAAACATAGATGGTGTATCTGATAAACGTAATAATACTACAGATTTGCAGGAAAGCGAAAATGTTAATATTTATGACCCCGTGAAGTTATATTTGCGCGAAATTGGTAAAAGTAGTCTTTTGAATGTTGAGGAAGAAATTGATTTGGCTTCAAAAGTTGCTCAGGGTAGCGCTAAGGCAAAAGAGGAACTTTTAAAAGCCAATTTGAGGTTGGTTGTGAGTATTGCTAAACGCTATGTTGGGCGTGGTATGCAACTTTGCGATTTGATTCAGGAAGGAAATATGGGCCTTATGAAGGCTGTTGAAAAGTTTGACTACAAGCGAGGGTTTAAATTTTCTACTTACGCAACTTGGTGGATCCGTCAGTCGATTACTAGAGCAATTGCAGACCAGTCTAGTACTATTCGTGTTCCGGTTCATATGGTGGAAACAATTAATAAAATAAAAAAGATTACTAGTATTTGGATTCATAATAATGGGCGTGAGCCGACTACGTATGAAATTGCAAAAGAGCTAGATATGTCGGTTGAAAAGATTAAAGAAGCACAAAAAGTTACTCATTCTCCTTTGTCGCTTGAAACTCCCATGGGAGAAGATGAAGATAGGCAGCTTGGTGATACGATTTCGGATGACCCTAAACTTGCGCCTCTCGAGCAAGCAACAGGGGCAATGCTGCGTGACGCGCTTTCGGAGTCTTTAAAGACTCTCACAGAGCGTGAAGAAAAAATTTTAAGATTAAGATTTGGTTTATTGCCAGATGGTAAAAGCCGAACTTTGGAGGAAGTTGGCAAAAAGTTTTTTGTAACTCGTGAGAGAATAAGACAAATAGAAGCTAAAGCCTTGCGTAAACTCAGGCATCCTATGCGTAGTAAAAAATTAAAAGATTTTTTAGATAAAAGTTAGTTTAAATAGTATATCATAAAATTTAAATATGACGCGAAGGTTACCCATACAAGATACGGAGTT
>CAMNDS010000086.1 GCA_946535695.1 uncultured Clostridia bacterium
CTGGGAGTACAACTTCTTCCAAAGACTTGCAATCTTTGAAGACACATTCGCCAATCTCAGTAACATTTTTTGGAATTATGATCTTTTTTAATGCTGAACATCCATAAAAGGCAAAATTATTAATTTTACGTAACGACTCTGGGAGTACAACTTCTTCCAAAGATTTGCAACTTACGAAGACAAATTTGCCAATCTCAGTAACATTTTTTGGAATTATGATCTTTTTTAATGCTGAACATCCATAAAAGGCAAAATTATTAATTTTACGTAAAGACTCTGGGAGTACAACTTCTTCCAAAGACTTGCAATCTTTGAAGACACATTCGCCAATTTCAGCAAAAGGTTCATTAACAATCACAACTTCTAAAGTTTTGCAATCATTAAAGGTATAATTATCAACTTTTACTGTCTTTTCTATTGGCATTATTAGTTTATCAATGATATTGGTCATATTTCCACTTAAATTCTTTTGCTTTAACAATTTAGTACCCATGCGAGTATGTCCTATGTTAACACTTTTCAAAGATGTCCATTTCTCAAAGGTGAGTGGTTTGATTGTTATATCTTTCCCGATAGAAACAGATTGAACAGCTTCAACTGGAACCACAGTATTGTTAAAACTATCTTCATTTATTGCGCCTATTCCGTCAATACATAAAAAATCAGTATTAGGATTAAAGAAACCACATATTCCGTTGAATACAAAACGTCTTAAAGGATAAGTAATGTATAAACTTTTTTTATCATCACAACGTTCTGTGTCTCCTGATGCCCACTTTTTAACACAAAAAACTTGCGAATGACAAACAAATGAACTGCATAAAGCGCTTAATGCCAAGGTTTTTACGAATTTTCTCGACTTAAAAACCATAAAAACAACCTCTTAAAAATTTAAAATTTACGTGGTACTACAGACCACAACATTTAGTTAATCAAAAAAATTATGATTTGTCAAGTGTTTTTATATTTTTTTATAATTTTTTCCCCCCTTTTAATTCTTATTTTAATTAAAATTTTTTAGAAATGTTCTCATAACCAAAAACCAAAAGTTTAATCAAGTGTTTTGCTAAATTTTTGAGAAAATTTATCATTTGACTTTGTAAATTTAATATTCCCTGAGTTCTTTTATCTTTTGCATTATAAATTCTGTTGCCGACCTTATTTCTTTGTAAGAATGATAATCAAATTTAATATCAGCGATAGGCTTTCCAAAATTAACAATAGTTTTTTGAAAAATTTTGATTTTTTTGTTATTAATTGGAGTAATACAAACGGGAATTATTACAGAATTTGTTTTGCACGCTAAAATTGCAGCACCGCTCTTGGGGCGCAAAAAATCACCGTTTTTACTCCTGGTGCCTTCGATAAATATCCCTAAAATTTTATTATTTTTAAGAATATTTTCAGCAATATTAATAGCATCTGTATCTTTTTCGCCCCTACGAATTGAGATAGCACCGAGTTTTTTTAAAAAAAAAGAAATAAAACAATTTTTAAAAAGTTCAGATTTAGCTAAAAAATAAATTTTCCGTTTTAAAGCAATCGAAATAAAAATTGCATCTAAATTTGAAATATGATTAGAACAAATCAAAAAACCATTTTTTAAATCACAAAAATTTTCGTGACCCTGAATTTCATACGGAAAAAAAATTTTAAATATAACAGATAAAATTTTAATTAAAAAATTAGCTAACAATTTATTTTACCTTTTATGTAATTAAATAGAAAATTTACCACTTCATCAATAGTTTTATTTGTCGTATCATATATCAAAGAATCTTGCGAAGGTTTTAGCGGAGCTATTTTTCTGTGAAAATCGTTATTATCTCGTTTTTTTATTAAATTTAAAACTTCGTTGTAATCGCATTTTATATCTTTTTCTTTTAATTGTTTAAAACGCCGCTTGGCACGTTCCTCCACGCTTGCTGTTAAAAAAATTTTAACGTCAGCATTTGGCAAAACAACCGTTGCAATATCACGACCATCCATTATGACACTATAAAATTTTACGGTATTTCTCTGAATTTCTAGTAAAAAATCACGAACACACAAAAAAGCCGAAATCGATGAAGCAATATTCGCAACTTCTTTTAGCCTTATTTTTTCAGTGACATTATTACCATTTAAATTAACATTTTGCGCATTATTTTGAAAACTTATATCAACTTTAATTTTGTTTAAATTTTCACAAACTGTTTCTTTATTTATGTAATCGAGATTATTTTCCAAAAAATAAAGGGCGACGGCCCTGTAAAGCGCTCCGGTATCAACATGAACAAATCCAAGTTTTTTGGCCAAAATATCCGAAACGTCGCTTTTCCCCGCACCCGCAGGACCGTCAATTGCAATCGATTTAAAATTATTCATTTTTCACTCTTTATTTTTAATTTCTTGTAATAATTTGGAAGTAAAATCTTCTAAATTCATAGAGCCTAAATCGCCGTTTTTATTGCTTCGTACAGAAACTAAGTTATTTTCAACTTCTTTTTGGCCCAAAATTACCATATAAGGCACTTTTTCTTGCTGAGCCAAACGAATTTTATAACCAATTTTTTCATTATTTTTGTCAACTTCCACGCGATTAATTCCCGCCTCAATGAGTTTTTTTCTCAAATTTTGAGCATTTTCGATAAGATTTTCATTAATCGGCAGAATTCGAACTTGCTCCGGAGCCAGCCACAAAGGCATAACACCTGCATATTTTTCAAGAAGCAAAGCAAGCGTGCGTTCATAACAGCCTAGCGAAGTCCTGTGTATAACATAAGCGTATTTTTTCTCGCCATCTTTATCAGTGTACGTCATACCGAACTTTTGCGCAAGCTGAAAATCAATCTGAATCGTAATTAAAGTATCTTCTTTTCCGTATACGTTCTTAAACTGAATATCAAGCTTTGGCCCATAAAATGCAGCCTCGCCATCAGCTTCGACATATTCAACGCCGCAAAAATCAAGGACTTTCTTCATGGCATCCTGGGCTTTTTCCCATTCTTCTGCAGAGCCCATATACTTTTTCTTATCATTCGGGTCCCATTTTGAAAACCTATAATAAACGTCGCCGTCAATTTTAAAAGTTTTCATCATAAATTTTGCTAAGTCTAAGCTTTCTTTAAATTCATCTGCAAGCTGTTCGGGCGTGCAGGCAATATGCCCTTCCGAAATCGTAAACTGCCGAACCCTTATCAAACCGTGCATTTCTCCGCTTTGTTCATTTCTAAATAACGTCGAAGTTTCGTTGAGTCTCATAGGCAAATCGCGGTAGCTGCGCTCTTTTGCCAAATAAACCTGAAACTGGAACGGACACGTCATTGGGCGCAGCGCAAATTGTTTGGATTCATCGTCTTTATCGCCCAAAATAAACATGTTTTCTTTATAGTGATACCAGTGACCTGAAATTTTATACAAATCAGACTTTGCCAAAAACGGCGTTTTTGTTAATAAATATCCTCGTTTTTCTTCTTCGTCTTCGACAAATCGTTGCATAAGCTGCACGACTCGAGCGCCTTTTGGCATCAAAATCGGCAAACCCTGACCGATGTAATCGACAGTTGTAAAATATCCTAAGGTACGACCGATTTTGTTATGATCTCTTTTCTGGCTTTCTTCCAAGTCTAGAATATATTTTTCATACTGTTTTTCATCCGGGAACGTGGCGCCGTAAATTCTTGTGAGCATATTTTTCGAAGAATCGCCCTTCCAGTAAGCACCCGTGATTTTTAAAATATGAATAACTCCAATCATACCGGTCGAAATTAAATGCTCACCTTTGCAGATATCCACAAATTCACCTTGAGTTCTGATTGTAACTGAATTATTTTTCTCTTTTTTCAAATCATCAAGAAGTTCAAGTTTATAAACTTCGTTTTGCTTCTTCATAATTTCATGAGCTTCTTCGATCGAAACTGTTTTTTTTACTACAGGAATATTCTCAGAAATAATTTTTTTAATTTCTTTTTCAACCTTTGGGATGTCATCTTTTAAAAATTCTTTGCCAGAAAAGTCTATATCATAGTAAAATCCGGATTCAGTCGGCGGACCAAAGCCGAGTTTTGCATCGGGATAAATTCTTTTTATCGCCTGGGCCATTATATGACACGCTGTGTGAAAATAAATTTTTTTGCCGTCAACATCCTCAAAATTTAAAAATTCTATATCGCAATTTTTATCAGGAATATAATTTAATTCATAAATTTTGCCGTCTATTTTGGCACCGCACGGATTTTCTATTTTATTAATTTTTGCTAAGTCTAAAAGCGATAAATTATTATCGCTTGATTTTTCATAAAAAATTTTAAACATTTTAAATCACTCCAATATATTTTTTTATTTTTAAAATTTTAAATAAATTAAATTTTGGAGCTAGTTCGAATATTTTTAGTTAATTTATAACTAATTTCCGCAATCACATAAAACTTAAAAAATATTTTTTTATTTATTTCAAGCATGTGGCACACTCCCTGTTATTTTTAAATTTTCTGAAAAAAATAATTATATTTAAGATTATAA
>CAMNDS010000087.1 GCA_946535695.1 uncultured Clostridia bacterium
TTTTATTTTGTAATAAATTATTTATAAACGTCAAAAACCGAAATATCCTGTAAAATTTTTTCCATTCCGCCATAGGTGTCGCTTTCGATATTTAAAACCAAACTCATGTCGTGAACACTTGGTCTTAATAAACACCAGCCTTTTCGGTCTTTAAAATTAAAGTTTAAACGTACTCCCTCGGGTGTGTTTTTATCCAAACTGCAACCTGAAATTTTTTTATAATTATCTTTGAAATTTTTTAAGTTTTTTTCAATTTGCTCGCTATTTTCAAGTGGAATTCTTATCTCTTTAGTTTCTTTGGCGTCTTGAAAATCCGCAATTTCATCAAATAACTTTTTATTTTGTTTTTTTAATTTTGCAAGCTCTATTATAATTTTTGCCGCCAAATAAGCGCCGTCATCTTTAAAATTATTTTCTTCGAACGCGGCATGACCCGAAGTTTCTATTGCTAAAAAACAAATTTTTTCGTCTTTATTCATAATTTTTGCCGCACTTATAATATTTTGATATCCGCGTCTTTCTCTGAACTGATATCCGCCATTTTTTTCGATAAAATTTTTTAAATTATCAGAAGTAACGGAATCTGTGACTATAACCGAACCCGGATGTTCTTTTAAAACAAGTTTCGAGACTAATGCAACAAATTTGTTTTTAATTATACTTTCTCCATTTTCATCTATAAAAAAGCATCTATCCACATCAGCATCGAATATTATACCTAAATCTGCTTTATTTTCTATTAATTGCTTTTTTATATAATTTATCGATTCAAATTTTTCAGGATTAGGCGAATGAACCGGGAAGTTGCCGTCAGGACTCAAAAGTGAGCTACCCGAAACATCGGCGCCCAATTTTTTTAAAATATCAGCAAAAAAACCGCCTGCACCGTTTGAAGCATCTATAACTATTTTTAGCCCTTCGAGCGGTAATTTTTCGCTGAACTCTTTTTTTATCATGTTTTTTAAAATATCGGCATATTTTTTCATAAAATCTATATTGCGTACTGTGCCTTGAGTTGAAAATTTTGGATAAAATTCGTTCGAAGCAATATTTAAAATTTCTTCAATATTACTCGGAGCTAAACCGCCGCCTAAATCAAAAAACTTAAAGCCGTTGTACTCTTTTGGCTGATGACTTGCAGTTATTTCTACCGAAGCCGAACAAGACAGCATTTTAGGCGCCATAGACATAGCAGGAGTTGAACATAAGCCGCAGTAATAAACATTTGCGCCGGCTAATACAATCCCATTTATGAATACATCCTTAAGCCTTTTACCCGAAAGTCTTGAATCATGACCAACAGCAATAGTTTGACTTTTTATTTCAATATTTTTTTTTTTTTCTAAAAACTTCACAAATGCCATTGCAATACTTTTTACCGCGTCATTTGTAAGATTTATATTTTCGCCAAGCGCTATGCCTCTGATATCAGAGCCGCTTTTTAAATTTTTTAAGTTTTGCATATTAATCCTCTTTGATTTTTATATAATCTTTCATGTTTTCAAATTTTTTCTTGCCTATGCCGCTCACGTTCATTATTTCTTCTTTTGATAAAAATCCGCCGTTTTGTTCACGGTATTCTATTATTTTTTTTGCAGTAGCCTCCCCCACACCCGGAATTTTCTTCAAATCCTCGATTTTGGCAGAATTTATATTAATAGCGCCCAAAACTTTATTGTTTTCGCTTTCATTATCTTGAATAACAATTTCTTTTTTGATAACATCTGCGTTAGGAAGTGTCGGAATATAAAAAACATTATATATTATTATCAAAGAAGACAATAAGAAAAATATTGAAAATAAAATTTTTTCTGATTTATTAAGTTCCATAAAATTCTCATTAGGAAGTGTAAAAAATGAAAATTACCAAAGCAGTTATCCCTGCAGCAGGGCTCGGAACTCGCGTTCTGCCGGCGACAAAAGCCATGCCCAAAGAGATGTTCCCTATAGTCGACAAGCCGGCAATACAATACATAGTAGAAGAAGCAGTAGCCTCGGGAATCACTGATATTCTAATTATAACAAATCGCGGAAAAGATATCATCGAAGACCATTTTGATAGAGTTCCCGAACTCGAAGAAGCGCTTTTTAAGCAAAATAAAAACGAATTTTTGAAGTCAATCAAAGAAATTTCATATATGGCAAATATATATTTTATTCGCCAAAAAGAACCCAAAGGTCTTGGGCATGCTATATTGCAGTCAAAATCTTTTATAGGAAATGAGCAATTTGCGGTTTTATACGGCGATGATGTAATAATTAGTAAAACTCCGGTTTGCAAACATATGATTGAACTTTTTTATGAGTTCAAAAAGGGTATTATCGGAGTCCAAAAAGTCCCCGAAGAATTAATTTTAAAATATAGTTCGATTAAGACTGAAAAAATTCGAGAAAGAGTTTTTAAATGCACTGATATGATAGAAAAACCTGAAAAAAGTCAGATTATGTCGCTTTATGCGATACTCGGCAGGTGCATTTTAACCCCTGAGATATTTGAAATTTTAGAGTCGACTCCGCCCGGAAGAGGCAACGAAATTCAGCTAACGGACGCCATGAAAACGCTTGCAAATAAGGAATCTATGATTGCCTACGAATTTGACGGTATAAGGCATGATATCGGCAGTAAAATCGGCGCTTTACGGGCCTCGATGCACGTTGCGATGAATCACCCGGAAATAAAAGATGATTTTAAAATTTTACTCAAAGAATTTTATGAAAATTTGAATAAAATTAACTAAAAAAGGCATTTTACAACATAAACAAATTTCTCTCCGGCAGCGCCGGAGAGATTTTTGAAAAAGTTGATCAAAATCAATTATCATTTGCAAGCCGCAAGTAGCCATTCTTGACACAACTGATTAAGAACTCAAGACCATAAGTAGACTTCAATTCACTCATTTCTGCATCATTATAACCAAATATATAAGGCAAATCACCGACAATTTCTCCTAATTTTAAATTTCGATTCCCTTTAATCCATTCTCTAAATTTCGGACCTTCTTGCCCTTGATAATTCCAAATTTTTGTTAAAATTGATTTTAACCAATGTTTAGGCTTCTCTGTATATTCAAAGTATTCTTTAAAAGAGATTTCTATTTTATCCATTTCAGCCTTAATTTCTTGAGATTTCTGATCATTTTGGTATATTATCATTTGCGATAATTTAATGAATGTCCCTGCGTGCATTTGCATTCCAAATGATTGCTTAGTTGCGTTATGCTTAGAATCATTTTCACTTCCACCCGGCATTCCAAAAAGATATTTAAGCCCACTAGTTAATGCGTTGACATCATATAAAGGTTCTCTATGTTGCATGTTTCTATTATCATTAATTTGAGCATAAACTTTTAAATAAGTTTCCACTGCTTCTTTAATCATTGCTTCTTTTAATGTACAAAATATATCACTCATTAAACTATCAGATTTTATTTTACCACGTTCACGTAAAAAATTAACTAACATATCATAAACAGTATTAGTTATCGCTTGAGCTCGCGCATCACAATGTCCACCATGTCGGGACATTTGTTCTATACACATATGCAAAATCTCATTATATTCTGCATTATTCATATTTTGATACATAAACTCAATGCACTGTGCCAAAAGCTTTTTATAATTATCATTAAGCATACTATACGTATTGCTATACTCATAATCTGCAGTATAAACAAAAAAATATTTCCATGCAGGTTGTAACCAGCCGTTTTTGTAATCATCATCTCCTGAATGTATGCCTTGTTTTATACCTACTTTTTCACACAACTGCCTCAGGTGTTCCCTAAGCATTTCTGCATTAATATTTTCTATATTCATTTCTAAAACAGGATTCGATACAAACACCTTGCCTTTTTCACCTAGTTCATAATGGTAATCCGTATTTATTGATTGTAACTCACTTATTAAATTAGCAAGTTCGGCAGGGTTATTTTGAATTCCAGCACTTTTAATTTGATTTTTTTGTTCAACTATAGGTTCATTAACAATATTAATTTTCTTATTTTTTTCTTCGATGTAATTATTATCTTTATTATCATTTTCACTATCGTCATTATTATCTCTATTAACTGTATTATCAAGATTGATATTATTTTTATTATGATTTCTTACAGCCCAAATCGTAAATGCCGTAAGACTTCCAAGTACAACAGTGCTTGCTATCCCAAGCAATATTTTTGCATTTTTACTCAAGCCTTTTTTATCATTTAATTCTTTATTAAAAGTAGCTGCTCCCCCTACTGCTGCAACAGTTTGCTGGCTTTGAGTTATATTTTTGTCCACCGCTGAAGTTCTACCATTTAAAACCGACGCACAAGCAAGCATGAGCGCCATTTTTAATTTGCCAAATTTTTTCATAGTAATTCCTCCTAAGATAAATAATTTTAAAGATACACTTAGTGAAGTGTACGGTCATCATTATA
>CAMNDS010000088.1 GCA_946535695.1 uncultured Clostridia bacterium
TTGCAAGTCTTTTATTTTATTTCAAGGGGAATTGCTAAAAAAAGATATTTCCTTCGGCGTAGTCAGATAAAAGTTTTATTTTTTCAAGTAAAAATACTATAAACAATTAGCTGCAACTACATTTTAAACCAACCAGCTTGTGAGCTATCTTTTTTATCGTTTCTCCAGTTAAACCATCCGGAATTGCTGGATAGAATTTGCCGTCTTTCAGCCACGCAACCGGCCACTCCGAATGCTTCATATGTATTACTACATCTTCATATTTTGTTAAACTTTCTACACTATTTTTTATTTTTTCAAATCCTTCAAAATTTTTGAACTTTTCTTTATTGGAATTTTCCAACCATTCGTTAAAATCAATTAATTTTACTTTAGATTTACTATTTGTTTTAGGTTTTGGCAACACTACTTCTTTTTTTTTTTTATTTAATTCATTTAAGGTAGTTTTTCCACGCTTTCCTTTTAACAAATAATCCAAAGTACGGTTAGAGTCATCTTTTTTTACCCATATATGTGCATCCAAATTATTAGATCGTTCTTTTTTGGTCTCACCTACATTCTTAAATCCGCACTTTGCGGCAACTCTTTGCGAACCTAAATTTTCATTTGCTATGTACATAATATAATTTCTGAAAGGAACTAACCCAGTTTGATGTAATCTTGTACCAAATTTTGTTATAAGATCTAGTGCCTTTGTAGCTATTCCTTTGCCCTGATATTGTTTATCCACGACATAACTTACAAAAAAACAATTTGGTTCTTTGTCATCAAGGTTATATTTAAAGGAAGTAAGCGTGATATGCCCTACAATTTCTGGATCTTTTTTGAACTTTGGTTTTTGACTTTTAGTTTCGTCTTTGGTTTTTGGCTGCTCATCAAGTTCATAAAATTTTATCATAAAACAGATACATTCTGGATATGCTTTGTTACCATTTACTTTGGAATTTTTCAATCTATATTCAAACGAAGATTCCATTTTTTCACCATTAAGATCATCATTTTGTGTCCACCATTTTAGGTATTCGCGCCCTTCTTTATCAGAACAATTCATTATTCTCATCCAGTCATTGCGGTGTTCCTCTTTGATAGGAACAAATTCAATTTTTCCTGTTATAACTTCTTTGGGATCACCTCCGTTTTCATTTTTAATCTTCTTAGTTGTATAACCCGATAAATCATGTTGTGATTCTTCTAAAACATTTTTATATTTTTTTGGGTTTGGCAATAAATCAGTAGTTTTTGATGAAGACACTAGCGCTGCTATTGCTGCCGAAGTTGACAATGTTGCCGCTGCTACCGATGTAGTTGCAATAATGGCATTACGGTTAACACTACGATTGTTAGCACTCGTTTTACTTGACACCAATGATGATATCATACAAAGCATGCTGATAATTTTTTTGCCTATTTTCTTCATAATTTTTCACCCCCTCAATCTAATGTTATTATATCATATCAATTAAATAAAATCAACAGATAAAATTAAAATGCATTGCTAAAAAAGATAGATATTTCCTCCAGCTGAGCCGGAGAGAATAATTTTAACTTAAGCTTTTACAATTGCTCTTCTATATTCGCCTTCGCTATCTTTTGCGTTTTCAATACTATCAATGTCTTTTACATTAACTTTAAATAAAACGTTGTTGTCTTTATCAGTGATAAATCCGATAAATGCATGGTCAAATATAATTTTAATATCCGGTTTCAATTTTTCTAAACATGGACAAGCTTTTTGCATACGAATCATTGTTACCGCTGCTGCCTCAACACCTTTAGGCTTTGTTTCCCAAAAAACTTTTTGCCTGATTTCACTTATTATGGCTTTAGGATGAATTTTATCAAATATGGAATTTATAAAAGGTTTTAATAATTCATTATTATTACAATAATCTTTTAAAGATAATGAAGATTCTATTTTGAATCTTGGAATTTCTATAATTACTCTTTCGTTTTGCATATTTTTAGCTAATTGATTGACATCTATATCTTTTACTTTGTCAAATAATTCATTTTTTTTAGGCAATACCATATACAAATTACATTCATTTTTAAAAGGAATCTTTACAGCTTGATAGTAATTTGTTTCACAGTAGTCACACCATCTATTATTTTTATCTTTAATGGTTGGTACATCTTCAATTGTTTTATTAACTCCATTGAATTTTATCGAGCCTGTATCTTTGAATTCTTTAACAAATTTTGAATTAAAATATATAGTATTTACTAAAACTAAAATATCTTTTTCATCTAATTTTTCTACAATATTTAAAATTTTCCTTCGGGTTTTTTCACTGACCCAATTATTGATTACTTCATGCCCATTTTCAATATCAACATTTTCGCACTTTGCTTTAAATTTTTTAATAATTAAATCTTTAAAATTCTTATTTATATTATTGCTATATTTTTTTACAATCCACATAGAATTAGCAATGTCAATATCCTTAGGCTGCGTGTCCATAATATTTTCCAACCAAGAATTAGCATCTTCTAAAGATTCAAAACCTACATATTTTGCAACATTTTTTCTAGCTTCTTCATTTGAAGTACCATTAGCAGCCATTACCAAAGCAGCTTTAAAACTAAAAGGGCTCCATGCCAAGCTTCCATTCGTAAATGGGTCAAGATTTGAAACAAGATTTAAAGAATTATTTTCATCATTTTTTTTACTAAGCCAACAAGCAACAGGAATACCCACAGCAGGAACAACTGCCAACGTTGTCAACCACCAAAGTTTGCTTACCGAGTTTACTTTCTTTTGCCATGATGCGCCTGTAAAAAAGAATATTGACAAGATAACAGATAATACTTTTTGAATTTTTTTATTCATGCTTAATTTTCTCTCTTTAATTTATAATATTAATAATGTTTAAATTTAATACAAATTGCTACAAATTTTTTTAAATCAACACCCCCTAAATACAGCTCGCTGCCTAGATTATACAAGATAAAAAAATAATGTCAACATAAACGTAGCGAAAACATTAAAAAATTAAATAAAAGTAAAATTTGATCGGTTTTTTTCTATAAAATTTTAGATAGATAATTTCTCCGGCTGTGCTAAAAAAATATATATTGCCTCCGGCACTGCCGGGGGGAAAGGAAGTTTATTATATCAAATTATTAATCATAGTTTCGGCAAAAATTCCGTAGCCTTTTAAGGGGTTATCCGAAACGACGTGGGTTATCGCACCAATTAACATATTATTCTGAATTATCGGGCTTCCACTCATGCCCTGGACTACCCCACCAGTTTTTTCTATAAGACTTTTATCAGTTATTAATATTGAAATATTTTTATTTGGATTTTTTTTATCAAAACTGACTTTATTTATATTAACATCATAAATTTTAGGTTTTGTTCCTTCAATTGTAGAAATAATTTTAGCAGGGCCTTCTTTTACTTCTTGTTTCATAGCAACTTGTAAGGGTAAAAATTCACTCTCGAGTTTAACTTTGAGTTCCCCAAAAACACCCGAATTATTGTTGGATTTTATAATTCCTATAGGATTATCGCCCAACAAACATCCCCTGAGTTCGCCGGTATTTTTTTTTGAGGGTTTTAAAATATTTTTAATAGTCGCCTTCATTATTTCGCCGTACGAAAGCGGAATTAGTTCGTTTGTATCTATATCTCGGATACCGTGCCCAAGACCTGCAAACATATTTTTCTCTTCATCGCAAAAAGTTATAGTGCCGATGCCCGAAGAACTGTCGCGAACCCATATTCCCACTTTAAAAGTATTTTCGCCAACTGCTTTTACCGGAGTTATTTTAGTTTTAAATTTTACATTTCCTCTTATTATGTCTAAATTAAGCGTGTTCCCATTTGAATTTTCAACTATTTTTGCAAACTCTTCTTTAGAGTTAACCGCAGTGCCATTAACATGAGTTATAACATCACCTTTTTTTATTAAAGCAAGTTCCGCAGGGTTTACATCGCCGTTTTCAGTTTCCACGAAGTTTAATTTAACAATCATAATTCCGCCTGTAAATATCTTCACGCCAAACGGAATTCCGTACGGAACAACATTTTTTTTATTAACAATATTAAGTTTTATATTTTTTAAAGGAATGCCTAAAAGTGTAAAATTACAATTATAATAATTACTTTCTTTTGCCGAAACTAAATTAGAATTTGGCTTAATTTTAAAGTCAATAAAAGGAATAAAAGTCTTTATAGAGATTTCTTCTTTTTGTGCAGAATAAAATTCATCCGGCATATGATCTTTCGTATAAATTTTTAGAGAAAAAAATAAAACTAAAAATATCATAGGAATTGAAAATAACGTCATAATTTTAAAATTTGTTTTCATAAATTCCCCCGATGAATAATTATTCCCAATATAAAATATAATAGACTTCTTTCTTTGTTTCCGAAGAATTATCTGACTGCGAAGAATTAATACT
>CAMNDS010000089.1 GCA_946535695.1 uncultured Clostridia bacterium
AGAATAATAATTTGTGACGAAATCGGTAATAACGAAGAGGCCGAAGCGATAAAAAAAGCTTTAAATTCAGGCGTGGGAATTATAGCAAGTATACATGCAAAGTCACTGGACGAAATGGCAAATTCTTTCAGGATAAAAAATATTTTAAGTTCCGGAGCCATAAAACGTGCGATTTTGCTTGATAGTACTCCCGGTAAAATCAAGGGCATGTTCGAAGTCAGTAAATAATTTTAATCAAAAATTTAATTTTTAAATTTATTAAAATAATATAAAAATAATATAAATAAGAAGGAAGAAAAAATGATAAAAATAATCGGAAGTTTAATTATAATTATTTCAGGTGCATTGATAGGCAAAAATTTATGCAATAATATTAAAAATAAGATTAAATTTTTAGAAGATTTTAAAAAATTTGTTTTTTATTCAAAATGTGAAATCGAATTCAAAAAAACTTCGCCGAAAAATATTACCGAAAATTTTGAGTGTGATTCTGTTCTTAAAAAATTTTTTAAAAATTTAATTTACTTGATTCAAAATGGTGAAAATTTTCCCGGAGCTTGGGAAAAGACGTTTAAAATATGCAAATTTGATGAAAATAAAATTATTTTAAATTTTGGCAAAGAACTTGGTTCGTACAATCTTGAAAATCAGGTAGAAACTTGCGATTTAGTTTTAAATAATGTTTCTTGTATTATTAAAAAATTAGAAAAAGATATTGATAAAAACGAAAAATTGTTTACTTATTTGGGCGCGTGTTTTGGAATTATAATTTGCATAATATTTTTTTAAAAAATAAAAATTATAAAATTTAAAAATTAGGAAGTAAAATGAATTTAGACTTAGTTTTTAAAATAGCGGCGGCAGGAATAATCGTGGCAATTTTAAATCAGGTTTTAGTACGGGCTGGGCGCGAAGAACAAGCAACTATGGTAACGCTTTCGGGATTAATTACTGTGCTTTTAATTATGATTCGAGAAATCGACGCGCTTTTTAAGACAATAAAAACAGTTTTTGGATTATAAATTTAAATTATAAATTATAAATTTGGGTTATAAATTATGAATATAAATATAATTTCTGTTGCTGGAATTTCACTTGTTATTTTAGTTATTTCGAGTCTTGTAAAAAAATATTCGCCGGAATTTTTTATTGCTTTAATTATAATATCTGTTTCGATATTTTTGATAATTTTAGTTTATTATTTACAAAATATTTTTCATGAATTTGATTTTTTATTTAAATTTTCTAATATAAAACAAAATTTGCAAATTATAATATTAAAAATACTAGGTATTTGCATTATTTCAGAATTCAGTTCGAATATTTGTAAAGATTCAGGAAATTTATCGCTCGCAAATAATATAATTTTATTCGGTAAGATAAGCATAATTTTAACTGCGATGCCGATTTTTAAAGAATTTTTTGAAACTATTTTAAATATAATAAAAAACTCAAGATTTTGAAAAAATTTTTATTTTTTTTGCTTATCTTAATTTTTTTTATGCCGAAAAATATTTGCAAATCGCTCGAGTATTCACCGGAAATTCAAAAAGAAATCTCAGAGCAATTTGAAGAATCAGGAGCCAAAAATTTAAGTAAAAATTTGCCGGATTATAGCTTAGAATTTTTAAATCAAGCAAATATTCATGATATATTTTCAGTCAAAAATTTGAGTTTTAACTCAATAATTAATATTATTTTAAATTTAATAAAAAATAAAATATTTGCACCGATAAAATTTATAATTCCGATAATTTTTATAATAATAATTTATTTATTTGTTGGCTGTTTTTGCGAATCTGAACAAGAAATTTTAAAATTTATTATCACGTGTTTTGTATGTATTTTAACTAGTTTTAACTTAATAAAAAATATTCAAAATATTGCTTTGTGCTTAAATATTGCATCAAAATTTGTTTTATGTTTTATACCTGTTTTTGGCGCGTTTGCAATTTCGCTGGGATTCCCGATTTCAGGCGCAGCGTTTAATTCGAGTATCTTGTTTTTTAATCAAATAATTATGTCGATAGCAAAAGATATGATAATTCCGGTTTGCAGTGCAATGAGCAGCTTTTGTGTTATTTCTTCTCTTTCGACAAAAATTAAATTAAATAAAATTTTTGATATATTTTATTCTGTAATAAAATGGCTTTTAATTTTTTTTGGAGCTTTAATTTCGTTTGTATTTTCAGTTCAAAAAATTATCGGGAGTTCAATAGAAAGCTTAGCCGGTAAAGAATTAAAATTTATGTCAAGTTTAATCCCGATAGTTGGCTCAGCTCTTAGCGATGCTACTTTAATTGTCAGAAGTTCTGCAAGAATTTTATGGGTAAACATAGGCTCTTTTGGAATAATCGCGATTATATTCATATTTTTGCCAACGATAATCGATTGTTTGGTCTGGAATATTTCGTTTCAAATCTGCGAATTTTTAAGCCAAATATTCGATTTTAAAAATTTAGAAAATTTATTTTCGTCGTTTAGAAAAATAATAAATATAGTACTAGCTATCGAAATCATGTTTATTTTTATATTTATTTTTGCAACGAGTATTATTATGAAAGTTAATATTTAAATTAATATAAATTAAAATCAGGAATATTTGATTATGTGTTTTTCTTGGATTATTACTATATTTTCGAGCGCTTTGATTTGCATTATTTCAGAATTTTTTATTTCTGAAAGCAAATTTAATAAAATTATCAAAAGCGTGCTTGCAATATTTTTTTTGCTTAATTTATTAAATTTAATAAAAAATTTTAAAATGCCTAATTTTAATTTTTATGCTGAATCAAATAATAAAAAAATCGAAGATAAACTCGAAAACAGGATAAATAATTTAGCAAAAATAAAAATAAGAGAAAAAATTGCAGATTTTTTGCACCAAAGAGGCATAAAAGAAACTAAGATTTGCGTATATATAAATAAAAATTCCAGAGTTTACTGCAAAATTTCGTTTGATAAAGGGGTTGATAGTAAAAATCAAAAAAATTTGATACAGAAATTAAAAAAAGAATTTAAAATAAATTTTTATCTAATAAATTAGTTTGGAGTTAAGATGCTCAAAAATTTGGAAGTACAAAAATTAAATTTTAAAAAAATTTATAAAAATCAAAAAATTATTTTTATTTTATTTATAGTTGGCGTTATTTTATTAATTACTCCGAGTTTTTTTAAACATAAAAAAAATAAAATTATTGAAAATTCTGGCAATCAAAAATTTGTAGAAAAAATTCAGAACGATATCGCAGACATGGTTTCGAACATCGAAGGCGCCGGCAAATCAAAAGTTTTGATAACGCTCGATGAAGGCGAAGAAATAATTTACTTGGCCGAAAAAAAAGAAAATTCTCAAGTTATTACTGATGAAAATTCTTATAATCAAAACTTAAAAAGAAAAACTGATGATATCGAGAAGAAATATATTACGACTAAAGATTCAAACGGAAACGAAACTCCCGTGATAATAAAAAAAATAGAGCCCAAAATCAGAGGCGCCGTGATTTCCTGCCAAGGAGCCAAAAATCAAGAAGTCCGTGAAAATATTATCAAAATGGTCTCAGTGGCACTGGATATAAATTCAAGCAAAATTTGTGTGACAAAATTTAGAAAATAAAATACGAGAGGTAAAAATATGAAGCCCATAAAAATTAATAAAAGATACATAGTTCTAGCGTCTATTATTGTTTCATTGGGAGCAGCCGTTGGAATAAATTATTGGCTGTCGCCTGAAAAAGCATTAAAAAATAATATAAATATCATGCCGTCAAGCGAACCTGCCGAAAATTCAGTTTTAGCAAATACCACAAACATCGAAGATAAAAATAAAAATAAAAATAAAAATAATCAAGATATCGAAAAAATCAAATTATTTTTTGAAAATGAACGCGAACAAAAAGAAAAATATAAAAAGCAAATTTCAGAAATCGCTTCTGATGACAAAGAATACAAAGAAAAAATAATACAAGAAATTCGTCAAGAAAGTAAAATCGAAACTTTAATAAAAGCCAAAATGGACGATAATTTAATCGACTGTTTGGCAAAAATCGGCAAAGACGGCTGTAACATAATAGTAAGTCTTAAAACAGATTTAACTAAAGAAAATGTTTATATAATAAAAGATACAGTCAAGAACGAAACCAAGTTTAATAACGAAGAGATAAAAATTATTGAAAAAAAGATATAAATTCTCCTCCGGCAATGCCGGAGGCTGCTTTTTACTTTTCTCTCAATATTACGCAATCGTCACACGTAATCGATATTTTTTCTTCTCTTAAATCAAGTGCATACATTTTATACACAGAAAAAATTTTTTCCCCCAAAGTAATATCTAGTTTGTCACCGTCATATTTATATTTTCCTTCCAATTTTCCATCAAGAAATTTTTTAAATATTTCAAAG
>CAMNDS010000090.1 GCA_946535695.1 uncultured Clostridia bacterium
ATGCCGCCGGTCTAAAATGAACTAGATTTTTAATCGTAAATTTCAAATTCATCAAAGTCATGCACCTCTATTTGTTAAAGTACAACAAGCAACTAACTCTTGAATAAAAACCAAAATAACTGAATATAATTATCAAACAAAAATATCAAAAAATCAAGCATAAAACTCTGTTTTTAAGCTGTATTTTTAGAAAAAATATATTTCCAAAATTATTACCAACAAAAATCAATGCAAAATAAACAAAATATTTAGTCAACTACGATAATAAATTTACTATCTATATAAAAATCCTAAAATATATTTTTCCTAACATATATATGTTCCGATTTGATTTTCTACCATAATTTTGCTTATATCTTCAAATTTAAACACTAAAATCGGAATTTTAGCTTCTTTGCAGAGCGAAATCGCAGTCATATCCATAACTTTTAAATTTTTACTTAAAACTTCATCAAAAGTAATTTTATCATATTTAACAGAATTTTTATTTATTTTCGGGTCACCTGAATAAACACCATCAACAGTCGTAGCTTTTAGAATAATATCTGCGTTTATTTCGGCGGCTCTGAGCGCTGCAATAGTATCAGTCGAAAAAAACGGCGAACCTATACCACAAGAAAAAATTACTATTTTTTGATTTTCAAGCGCATTAATAGTATCGTCTACTGAAAAAACCGGAATTATACTTTTAATTTCAACCGAAGATTGAATAAGCGACTTAATACCAATATTATTCAAAATATCCGAAAATGCCAAAGCGTTCATAGCAGTTGCTAGAATTCCCATCTTGTCAGATTTTACACGCGAAATTTGTGTGCCGGTTCTGCCGCGCCAAAAATTACCAGCACCAATTACTAGTCCGATTTGTATCTTAGCATCAAAAAGACTTTTTATCATATTGGCAACTTTATGGCAATTTTCAGAATTAATTCCAAACCCGTTTGGATTTGCCAAAGATTCGCCGCTGAGTTTTAAAATTACACGTTTAAAATTCATAAATTCTCCTTAAATTAAAAACACTACTTCTATCGTTCTATCAGTTATAAAAAAAACTCAAAATTTTTTACAGAGATTCCGGAGAGAATAATTTTATTTATTTTTTTCAGTATTAAAATCAGACTCAGACTGATTTTCTAAAATTTCTTGTTTACTCGAATCACTATCTTCAATAGTACTTGTTTGTTCGTCTTGTTCGCCCATATCTTTCTGTTTTTCGACTTCAGTTGCCGCAACCACGATAGAATCGCCGGATAACCTCATGATTTTAACGCCTTTTGAAGGCCTCGAGCACTGCCTGACAGAATCCGCTGAAAATCTTATTATCGTGCCGTCAGAAGAAATCGCCATTACGTCTTTATCTAGATTTACATTCAAAATCGCCGCAACTTTGCCGTGTTCTTTAACATGATAATTTATAACTCCAAGCCCACCTCGGCTTTGTAATCTATAATCCGAAACCGGTGAAATACGCGCATTACCAGTTTCGGAAACAGTCAATATATTATCATTTTCTTGCGTTGTAATAAACCCGATAACTTCGTCATTATCTTGTAATTTTATCGACCTGACGCCTCTAGAATTCCGACCTAGAACTCTTAATTCGCTTTCTTTAAATCTAATCGCCTTGCCGTTTTTCGTAGCAATTAAAAGATATTTACTGCCGTCTGTAATTTTAACCCATCTTAATTCATCACCGTCGTCTAAATTTAAAGCAATCAAGCCGCTTTTTCGCACAGAATTAAAATCAGAAAGCTTGCAGCGTTTAATAACTCCAAGTTTTGTGTTCATAACTATAAAATTTGAATCTTCAAAATTACTGGTTTTTAAAAGCGAAGTGACTTTTTCGCCTTCAGAAATTGGCAATAAATTTACGATATTTAAGCCCTTCGAAGTTCTAGAAGATTCAGGAATCTCAAAGCATTTAATTTTATAAACTTTTCCTAAATTCGTAAAAAACATAAGAAAATCATGAGTATTTGCAATTAAAATCTGGTCAGCTGAGTCATGTTCGCGCCTGGACATCCCCGAAATTCCCTTACCGCCGCGATTTTGCGCTTTATAAGTACTAATATCTTGAGTTTTAATATAGCCGAGCTTTGTAAAAGTAATAATTCTTTGTTCGTTTGGAATTAAATCTTCGACGTTGACTTCGCCGCCGACGCTTAAAATTTCAGTACGACGTTTATCTGAATATTTTTCTTTTATCTTAGTTATTTCTTCTTTTAAAACTGCCAAAAGCTTGTTTGAATCTGAAAGAAGCTCGTTAAAATATGCTATTTTTTCAAGCAATAATTTTATTTCGTTTTCGATTTTTTCTCTTTCGAGTCCGGTTAATTTCCCTAAGGGCATTTGAACTATCGCTTGGGTTTGAATATCGTCAAGGGCAAATCTTTCAGAGAGCTTTAATTTAGCATCGCTGACAGATTTTGAGCTCCTGATTATCGAAATTACTTCGTCGATGTTATCAATTGCCGTTTTTAAGCCTTCGAGTATATGACATCTGTCTTGAGCTTTTTTTAAATCAAATTTTGTACGCCTTGTTATTATTTCGACTTGAAAATCTATATAAATTTTTAAAGCTGATTTTAAATTTAAAATTTTGGGCTCGCCGTTTACGATTGCAAGCATTATAACACTAAAACTCGTCTGTAATTGTGAAAAATTATAAACCTGATTAAGTGCAACTTCGGGTGAAAAACCTGATTTTACGCTGATTTCAATTCTTAAGCCGTCACGGTCGGAATGATCTTCGATTTTAGAAATTCCGTTTATTTTTTTTTCTTTTATTAAATTTGCAATATGTTCTATCGTAGCAGCTTTATTAACTTGATACGGGATTTCAGTTATTATAATTTTAAATTTATTACCGTCTTCGATAATTTCACTCTTGGCTCTGACTGTAATTCTGCCGCGCCCGGTTGCATATGCATTTTTTATGCCTGATAGACCCATAATTTGAGCACCGGTCGGAAAATCTGGGCCTTTTATAAATTTCATGAGTTCTACAACTTCTGCATTAGGATTATCGATTAAATAACAAATAGCGTCTATAACTTCGCCCAAATTATGTGGCGGAATATTAGTCGCCATACCGACTGCGATTCCTGTAGAGCCGTTTACAAGCAAATTTGGGAATCTCGCCGGCAAAACCGAGGGTTCTTTTAATCTATCGTCATAATTTGGCCTAAAATCTACTGTTTCTTTATCAATATCTGTTAAAATCTCTGCAGCGATTTTGCTCATTCGGGCTTCTGTATAACGATAAGCAGCAGGAGGGTCGCCGTCGATAGAGCCAAAATTTCCATGACCGTCTACTAGCATATATCTTGTCGAAAAATCCTGAGCAAGTCTTACAAGTGCGTCATAAACCGAAGAATCTCCATGCGGATGATATCTACCGAGCACCGAACCTACTGTATCGGCGCACTTTCTATAGGGCTTTTCGGCAGTTAAATTATTTTCAAAGAGAGTATACAAAATCCTGCGATGAACCGGTTTTAAACCGTCGCGTGCATCAGGCAGAGCTCTTGAAACTATGACCGACATAGAATAATCTAAAAAAGATTTCTTCATTTCATCGTTGATATCGACTAATATTATCTTATTATCCATGGCCTTCCTTAAAACTTAGATTGTATACTCTTATTATACAATTTTTAATAACATTTACAAGCTAAAAGCCAAGTTATTTGAAAAATCAAAATTTAAAAACGAGAAAATGGTGACTCGTGCGGGAATCGAACCCGCGTTACCAGCGTGAGAGGCTGATGTCTTAACCGCTTGACCAACGGGCCTGGTACACCATCAGGGATTCGAACCCTGGACACCCTGATTAAGAGTCAGGTGCTCTGGCCAGCTGAGCTAATGGTGCACAAACAAAAAGAGGACTAAAAACTTAGTCACTCAAAAACACTAATTAATAGTTATTGATTTACTGGCATCGCTCTGCTGTAATTTAGGGATACAAACCCTCAAAACCGAATCATTATAACTTGCTTTTATTCCCGAACGATCCAAATTGTCGGCAATAAAAATCCTCCTTGAATACTGACCGCTAAATCTTTCTTTTAAAAGATAATTACATGATTTTTTATCACACGATTCAGATTTAACAGAAACATTCAAAGTCAAGTAACCTTTATCGAACTCTAATTTTAAATCAGATTTAGGAACACCAGCCGGGATATCGGCAATCACATCAAAACAATCTTTTTTTTCAATAACATCAAACTTTATAGGATTTTTGAACATCTTTTGAGTATCAAAAAAATTCGTAGGAAAACCAAAAAAATCATCATCATAAGGAATCAAAGACATAAATAACCTCCAAAACCAAACTAAAATGGCAAAAAGATGAAAAAGAATAAAGAAGAAAGAGAGTA
>CAMNDS010000091.1 GCA_946535695.1 uncultured Clostridia bacterium
CCACCTCGTAGAAGTCGCTTAAATCTGGGCGGTTCTTTTCTTTCAAGCTTTGAAGTGTTTTAATTTCAAACTCTTTAAAATCTTCTGGAGTATTCCCATAATAGCTGATCCATTTAAAATATTTTTTTATCTCGTTTATGTCTGGATAGTTAAAAACTAATGGGTAAAATTCCACTTCTAAAAAGTCTTTCAGATTTACCCGTAAAAACTCGTTGGTTTCTTTATCAATTAATAAAGTTGTATGCTGTTTTAATTTTTGTTCTCTTTTTTCCGCCTCGTTTTCTATTGCCTTAATATAACTTATTCCGCCTTTGTTAAATTGGCGGATATTAAAACAATAATATCGGGTTTGAAGTATTAAATTTATTAAATATCTGTTGCGGGTTATGTGTTTTCTTTGGGACATTTCCTTTATTATTTCACTTCTATTTAATTTAGTCTTTTGATGTTTCATATTATCGTTAAAACAAGCCGTTTATAGTGCTTAATCGGTATCAAAAGGTTTATTTAATCCTAACAAGAGATATACTATTATCTGTAGTTAGGCAAATCATTATTAGGGGGATTAACTCGGTTTTATTCTCCCTTACCTTTTGCCAAATAGCATATTATCGGGCTTTGTTTTCCTCTCTTTTTTTAATCCTCTCTTATGTCTGCTTTCAAGACTCTTTTTAAAGTTTCTGGGTCTTTCTTGTTTTCAGTATACAAGAAATCTAAAGCTATTCTAAATAATTCAGCCTTTGACGGTGCGACTAAAACCAAGTTTTCGCTTAATCTTTGCAATTCGTCCAGCTGGTTAAATTCCCGTTCGTTATAGTAAATATGGGCTTGCTTTACGTTGCGTTCTTTACGTTTCATATTTTTTAAACTCCGTATTATTTTGTTAAAAAATAGCAATCTGTTATTAATTGGGAGTTTTCAAGAGTTTTGAGAGATTAAAATAAAAAAGTTTACATTTCGTAAACTGGATAATATGCTTTATAGTTTATATTCCAGTATTGCCCAAAAATAAGTATAAGTGTAATTACTTTTTTTTGGTTTAATGTGTTTGTTCTTTATCTTCAAACTCCTACATAAGAAGATAAAAAACAATCAACTATTTTTATTTAATTTCTTACAATCTAAAAAACTATTTTTTAATATTGATTGCTTACTAATAGTTTATTAATTCTTACTATATAAACATATACAAAGAGTTTGTTTTATAAATTAAAAACCATTATCTTTTAAAAACTCTTCAATAGTCTTGACTTTGTCATTTAATTCTTTCATTCTCTTTTCCGCCTCGTTTTCTAACTCGTTTATTTGCTTGTCTTGACGCTCTACAAGTTCAACAAGTCGCTTGTTTTCCCGTAATGTAGCATTAAGCAATCTTTCAACCTCTGCGATTGTCAAAACCATTTTTTCGTCAGGGTCTCCCTCTTTGATTAAGACTATTTCCAAGTCTTCCGCTGGCTTGCTTGGTTTGGTATCTGTTAATCTGGTTACGTTGCCCGTATTATATTCTTTTGCCAAGGCCTCCAGATCCTCCCAACTTTCGACTCTTTCAAAGTCATATAATAAATTATTAACTCGACCTATCAAATCAAGATTTCTTGTTTTATTAATGAAGTTCAAGGCGTCCAGCTGGTTTAATATGTAAAGTTCAAGTTTTCGGGCGTGTGTGTCATAAATGGAGTATATGAAATATAAGGCGTCTTCTATGTTTTCAACTTCTGGGATTATTAATAATTCTATACCTTGATGTTTGCGGGTATCTTCCAAGCTTGAAAAACTAAAATTTTTATGTTGCCATATGTCGCAATTATTAGGCGGGTAATCTATTTTATATACCTCTGTTTCTGTTTCCCCGTAATCTTCGTAGCTATGTTTTATTAATTCGCATAATGGTTTGATATTTTCGGGGTCTGTTGCCATAATTTCTTTAAAATAATGGCTTGTCGGTATTTTAAAATATGTTCCTTGCGGGTGGTCTGTCAAATAATCATTAGTTAAAACCGTGTTTTCTGTTAAGTCATCAATCACATTATTTAATAATTCTGCGGTGCTTTTGTTCTCGATTTCCGCCCCTTGTTGTAGTTTTTGGAGTTTCTGCCGTTCTATTCTGAAGCTGTAAACTATTTTTTCTGTTGGATCTTCTGGCTTTGGATTTTTTATATATTTTGGGTTTGCCATTCTCTCGCCTCTTTATTTTTTCTTGTTCTTTGCTTTGTTGGTCTTGTTTTGGCTTGTGGCCTTGTTTTCCGTTGGTTTCGTTTTACACTTGAAATAGTACCTTTTCGGATTTTTTCCGATTTTTAATTTATAACGATTTATCACGATTTTAAAATTTCAAATCGGCCGCATTTAAGCCCGCCGTTTCGCTTAATTCTTTATATTTTTTAGTATTTCAATTAGATATTATTTATTTGTTGCTTGTTTATTCCATGGGTTGAAATTTGGGCTTTATTTCGGTTTTTATTTTTCTTTGCTGGGACATCTGTATGTCTGTAAAATCGATTTTTTAAAAAAATTCAAGCTATTAATTAAATGACTTTCCCATTAAATATAATAGTAGTAAGTAATTACTCACTATAAAATAAGAGACCATTCAATTAAAATAAACGAACCTATGAAATTTTTTTCAACCGAATTTTTAACAAAGTGGAAAAACGGGGCGTTTTCCGTCCGCTTTTGGTTGCGTTTCAAGTGTAAAATTTCCACCATTCCCGACCTTTTAGATCTGTCCCAGATTTAACAAGTCATTAACATTAATTAAAATGCCCAAGCTTCCCAAATTATAGGCCTCTTCATTGATATTAAACCACTTCATATAGTAGTCTTGATTTATACCGTTCAAATGCTGGAGCCGTTCTTTATTTATTTGATAGTAATATGTTAGCTTATCCATTTTAAACAACTTCATTTATATAAATTCGGGTGGGTTTCCTTTGGCGGTCTTTCTGTCTTATAAACTTCTTGCCCGTCCTCGTCAATGATAATTAAATACTTTGGATTTGCCAGAATGCCAATATATGCCATTTGCTTTAATTCGTCGATGTCTTCGCTTTCTGCTATGATTGTATTTTTATCGTCTTTTAATGTGTATTTCATTGTTTCCCCTCTTGTAATTCCATTATATGCAATTGATTTATTAATCTGTCTTTTGTGTTTTCCTTGATTTGTGAGTCATTTATTTCTATGGTTTCGTTCCGAAGTCTTGCCAGATAGCCCCGCTTTTTAATTTCCTTGTTAGTCAAGTTTAATATTTGATTTGCCAAGTCTTCAATAATGACGGGAGCATTATTTAATATGTTTTTAATATTGTTTTGGTTTATCTGGTTTAACTCGTTATATTCCAGCTCCAAAGATTTATTATTATTTTCAAGCTGTTTATTTACCGCCCGCAAGTCTTCCAAGTCCTCCCGCAATGCTTGGGCTTGGTCTTCCTTATGCTCCAAGATTTCAATAATCTTTTTGTTTAATTCCTTGTTTTCCCGCTCCAAGTCATAAACTTGTTTTTCCAGATCTTCGGATTTTTCCACGTATTCCCGTTTTTCATTTTCCAAAGTTTCCAAGTCTTCAAGGCTTGGAGTTTCTGGATCTTCCAGCATATCGTAAAAATCTTTTGCGTGTAAAATTATTATTTCGTCCATATCTTCAAAGCTACTTTTAACACTTAAATTTATTAGTTTCTTTTGTGTCTTGTAGCCTTTGCCCGTCTTGGATTGGTAAACCTTGACTTTTGCCGTTTCAAAAATAGGAGGGTAAGACCTAACGGCTTTTTTGTCTTTGCCCTTATCTGTAGTTATCATATTTTATTATATGGTAATCCATAGTATATAATAGCCTACTATTTTTTAGTAACTTCCAGCTTCTAACCTTTGAACTTTTAGTATACTTTTTCAGAACTTCCGCCCCGTTGTAGTTACTTAAAAGTTGCTTAAAAATTCTTTGATTATCTGGCTTTAATCATTCTTTAGCTATTTGATTATTGAGTAAAACATAAAACGGCCTAAAATAACATATATTTATCAATTTATCTATATGAAATAGTACAAAAACGGGAATTAAAGCAATTTTAATAAAGCCCGATTTTTTCGGAACTTCTGAAATTTCCGTAAAGAACTTTTAGTATACTTTTTCGGAACTTCCAAGATCTAAAAATTATTTCGTTAAACATAGATATAACGAACAAAAAAAAGGTTTGATTAAATGGGTATCTTCTGGCAAATTATGAAAAAAAGAATAACGGGGATAAATAAAGGGCGTGTTTCAATCCAGAAATATAAATTTATTGACAATTCAATAATTACGTAACAATTTCGATTTTGATATAAAAAACATATGTAAGCTAATTTAATCTTTATTTA
>CAMNDS010000092.1 GCA_946535695.1 uncultured Clostridia bacterium
TCTTTTCTTGATTTTACTTTGCAATTATTTTTTTTTAACACTTTTTATTTACAGCAATAGATTTTTGACATTCCTTGGATATGCGGGGTCAAAACTTTATTGTTATTAGAAAAAGTCAAATTAATACATGATTTTAATCAATTATCAAAATTTAATATTGCGAACTTATTAGGGCCTATTAAAATTAATATTAAGCTGATGATTTATTAAAAAAATAAAAATTAACTAAAAATAAAAATTGTTTTAAAATATCATTGTAATTCGTTTACGGGTCGCTAGTATCGAGCCTTTCGCAAGTGCGAGCCGTATTTGCCGCCTTGAGGCGCTTAGCGTACGTAGCCTTTTAGGCACATCTGAAAAACCTACCGCTATGCCGGTTTTCTTTTTTAGCAGTACCTAAAAAATATAGTTTTTGGTGTCAAAAGAGGAATTTTTTGAATTTTTTTTAGTTTTAAGGGCAAAAAATCTTGACAAAGGGAAAAAATATTTTATAATGGCAAATAATAGCAAGAGAGTTGTATTTTGGGCTGTTAGCTCAGTTGGCAGAGCGGTCGGCTCATAACCGATTGGTCGTAGGTTCGAGCCCTACACAGCCCACCAAATTAATTCAAATTGATCCAATACGAACGATGAGGAATTTATTTTGTTAATTTTTTTGACTTGAACTTTTATCAGAAAGTTTTTGTATATGAATCGAATAAATAATGGACGTCACTATCATAACAATCGGAAAAGCATAAGTTGATAAATTATTTCTTATATTAAATATACACAGTGAATTTACTATTTGATGGGTGATAATGCATGGCAACAAAGAACCACTTTTGTAAAATATAATTGCATATAAGTATCCAATTGAAAATGAATAAAATATTTGAACAAGAGTCGAAATTAATTCAGCGCCACAAAATAAATTTAAAATATGGCCTATTCCAAATACAATGCTGCTAACAATAGCAGCTTTATTTGTCCCATGTCTTTCCAAAGCTTTAAATAAAAATCCTCTAAAAATGATTTCTTCAATAAATCCTATATTTATCATTCTTAAAATAAAAAATAAAATTTCATGATAATTATTATTTATGTTTATTCCATTCCATAAGTTGAGAGAAGCAATTAAAATAAGCGGAATAAAATATAAATATTTTTTTGGATTTTTAACTTTTTTAAGTCCGTAATATGAATATTTTTTATAAAAAATTATTACACTTAATAATAGAAAAGAAATTATTGTATCAGCTACCACGCTTTGATATTTTTCTGGTCCAAAATTTCTTACAAAATGTCCGTCAACAATTATGTATATTAAAGTAAACACTAAAAAAAATAGCCAATCAAAATTTAATTTCATACATACTCCCAAAAAAGTTAAATCAAACAGTTCGCTGGTCAACGTCCATTATTATGAATTGAAACGTTAGAAAAATCAACTCCGACGGAAGTATCAAAAATTTATTGCTTTAAATAAAAAATATCGTTTTTCTTTTGACAAATTGATTTTTATGTTTTATATTTAAGACTTGTTAATACAAAGTAAATAATCAAAAATAAAAGCGAAATAAACGAAGGGAAATAATCTAGTTTATCATAATTCCAAGGAATTTTTCGATTAGATCTGGGTAGAACAATAGGTTTAAAATTAAACTTTGATCTAAAAATAGAGTGTTTCGCCTCCATACGCTTTATTCATAAGCAAATATTTTGGCTTTTTTGTTTCCCGAGTTTTTTTGATGATCTTTCTACCATATGTAACGTCACTGGCATTGTCAGGCGAAATCGAGAAAACTACACCGGATTATTTTCGTCCGTGCAAATCATACGAATTTTTGTGTTGAATACACCTTTAGTCTTTCAAATTAACTTGTTTGCCCGATTTTTTTTAAAACTCCATACGAATATCCAAAAATTTAAGTCGCACTTGCAAAGGTCATCAAAGATAAAAAAAACAGTCAAGAAAATATGAAAATGTCACCACAACATATAAATTATACTTTTTGGCCCCATTAAATTTAACTCTTGATATTTTTAAAGCATTTTAGAATATGATATAATTTCTTATAAAATTACTGTTCCAAGTGCGGATTCGATTCTATATCTTGATATAATGCATCCGAGTTTTGATGTAAATTCTGAACGTGCTAAGCATGGCGAACAAAATGCTTTCGCAGTACAGTTCTTGCATAATTTTAAAGTATTTTGCAAGTTCTTAATACATTTTGATTTTATATTTTTTGAAAATAAATTATTATTAACGTTGCCCATTAAAAATTCAGTTTTACCGACAAACTGATG
Organism: uncultured Clostridia bacterium; assembly: GCA_946535695.1. Taxonomy (GTDB): domain Bacteria; phylum Bacillota; class Clostridia; order Oscillospirales; family Acutalibacteraceae; genus Improbicoccus. The sequence continues at coordinate 2,293 of CAMNDS010000092.1, forward strand.
GCACGGAAATATGTCTCCGTTTGGCGTAACTGCGATATAATCATTACCACAGCCACATCCTTTTATTTTTTTTGTTAAGCACGGACTATTTTCTAAATTTATATTAAAATGAAAAAAAACAAAATCAGGATCAATTTTTTTTGTATTTATGACCCAGCTTGCAAGCTTATCATATTCATGTTTTATTTTTTCTATATCTTCGAAATTTAAAGCATAATCAGTATTCTCGTCAATAACAGCAGGTTCTAACGAAATTTTTTTAAAACCCAGATTATATAACGCAATCACATCTTGAGTAAAATCAAGATTTTTTTTCGTAAAAGTTCCGCGTATGTAATAATCTTTTTTGCCGCGTTTTTTTACTATCTTTTTAAAATTATTTACTATAATATCATAACAGCCTAGACCGTTAGCTGTAATCCGCATACTGTCGTTAATATTTTTCCGACCGTCGAGTGACATTACTATATTGCTCATTTCTTGATTTAAAAAATCAATTTTCTCGTCATCGAGCCCTAATCCGTTAGTCGTTATCGTAAATCTAAAATTTTTATCGAAAATTTTGGCGTTTTTTTTGGCATATTCTATTGTTTTTTTTATAACTTCGAAATTCATCATAGGCTCGCCGCCAAAAAAATCGACTTCTAAATTTTTTCTCTTGCCGCTATTTAAAATTAAAAAATCTATGGCATTCTTTGCCGTTTTGTCACTCATAAGCATTCTCTGACCGCCGAAATCACCCTGAGATGCAAAGCAATATTTGCATCTTAACTGGCAGTCATGTGCAATATTTAAACACATTGCTTTTATTGGCGATTCAATTTGAATACTATTTATATCTATGTCTTTTGCGAATAACTGCGAATTTTTTTCTAATTTTTGTATTTCGTCAAAAGCTTCAGAAACTTCGTTTTCACCGTATTTTTGAGCCAGATCACAAAGACAGGACGAATCTTTATTGCACCCTGGAGTGTAAAAATCAAGAATCTTGTAAACAATATCGTCGACCACATGAACACTGCTACTGTTTGTATCTATTACTATTTTTTTGCCGAACTTTTCAAATTTGTGTATCATTTGGATTTAATTCTCTTTGATTTTTTATTTGATTAAATACTTTACTTCGGCGACACCGAAAAAAATAAATTCATTCGCAAATTTGAATATTTTGATTTTCGCACTTTTGATTTCCTACAGTACACGACGTCTTGCACGCACTCTGGCACGAAGCTTGACACTCGCCACAGCCAGTATCACAAGCATTTTTATTTGAATTCGGACTAGAAATCGTAGAAATATGCTTCATGTTTATACTCATATTGAAAATTCCTCCCAATTTGTTAGAATAGCTGTATTATAAAACATGATTTTTTTAATTTCAAGTAATTTCGAGTAATTTGAGAGGCAACATGAAAATTTCGGCGTCCGTTTTGTCCTGCAATTTTGCGAATATCTCACAAGAAATCGATAAAATAAAAAATTTAAACGTAGATTTTATACATCTAGATATTATGGACGGCCATTTTGTGCCCAATATCAGCTTCGGGCCGCATGTTGCAAGCTGCATAAAAAAAATTTCAAAAATCCCGATTGAAGCGCATCTTATGATTTCGAATCCTACAAATTTTATTGAAAAATTTAATTTTAGTCATACGATAATTTTTCATTTTGAATCTTGTGATAATACTAAAAATATTATTCATATTATTGATTTGATAAAAAATTTGAATATAACAGCAGGAATTTCGGTAAAACCAACAACAAATGTCGAAAAAATTTTGCCGTATTTAAAATATATTGATTTAGTTCTTGTTATGACTGTCGAGCCTGGATTTGGCGGAAAAAAATTTATGGAAAATCAAGTGCAAAAAATAAAATTTCTAAAAAATTTTAAAGAGCAAAATAATTTGAGGTTTGATATAGAAGTCGATGGAGGTATAAATAATATTACTGCGCGAATATGTGAAGATAATGGCGCTGATATAGCCGTTGCCGTAACTTATATTTTTAATTCGAAAAAAAATTTTACTGAAAAAAATAAATATAGATTATT
>CAMNDS010000093.1 GCA_946535695.1 uncultured Clostridia bacterium
GATGTGTATGATTGGTATGACGAAACAACATTGGGTAGCGTTAAAGGTACAGAACAAAGTTCAATTGTAGATTACAAAAGGTATGGTGATAGAGCAGTTGTTAAGAACAAAAGCGAGGATTATGCTTATTCCAACGCTTGTATACAATGTTGGAGGTTAAATAAATTTTCAGGAAATACATTTGGCGACGAAGAAATTGGGAAAATTAAAGTTATTTTTAATGGAAATATAACTAAAAAAGAAGATGAAAGTAAATATACTTCTTCAGAATGCTGCTTAACAATCTTCGCCGTAACCGCCGAAGTTGAATATGATAATAATATTACGCTCAGCGATATTAAACACGATAGTTTTAAAATTGCCTGCGAGACAAGCGGCGATAAACAAGTTAAAATTTCTACTAAAGGTCTCAGTAACGAAAGCATGACGACAACAAAATTTCCATATACTCCAACAGTAACCGAAGGAACAAATTATTTAACAATTTATGATGGGGATAAAAATTCATATTATTATTTTAAGGTAACGACTAAAAAATCATTAAAACTTGCGGTGCGAACTCAATCGGGATTGGTTTATAACGGCGCCGCGCAGCAATTGGTAACAGGATGTTTAACTTTGGATGCAAATGATAATCCACGCCCTGCAGATGCAGATGAAGATGAGCTACTAAAAGCGAATATTTATTTAAGAATAACAAATGCCACAGGGACGCCAACACATGACACAGGCTGGCATAATTTAAATGAATTAGAAAATTTAACCGCCACAAATGCCGGAACTTATATTGTTTATTACTATGTCGACGAGGACGCACTTAGCGATTACGAATTGGTTGCTCCTTATGCTACAATTGTTAATATAAATTAATCCAATATGTATTTTTTTCGAAACTGGTAAAAAGCAGCCTCCGGCATAGCCGGAGGAAATATCTATATTTTTTAGCGATGTCTTTAGTAGCAGGATTGATTTTTTGATACCAAAAGTCTATAATCTAACCATTCGCGTGTTAGGAGGCAGTAAGTGAGCAACATCAAGGATTTAAAAGAAAAATTATTTTGCCCAAAAAAGAATTTGTACTTGAAAATAGATGACGAGCAATTTAAAAAAGCAAAGGATTTTTCTGAAAGTTATAAAAATTTTTTGAATTCATCCAAAACTGAAAGGGAAGCTGTAGCATTTTTTGTAAAAAAAGCGAACGAAAAAGGCTTTAAAGGGCTGGATTTAAACAAAAAATATAATCCAGGGGATAAAGTTTTTAGAGTAAATAGGAATAAATCTGTTATATTTGCAGTTATTGGAGAAAATAATTCGCGCGAAGGCTTTAATATAGCAGTTTCGCATATAGATTCTCCGCGCATCGATTTAAAGCCCAATCCACTCTACGAAAATAATGAAATGGCATTTTTTAAAACTCATTATTATGGGGGTATTAAAAAATATCAGTGGACTGCAATGCCATTATCTCTTCATGGCAAGATTATTTTAAAAAATCAAGAATCAATCGAGATTTCGATAGGTGAAGACGAAAGTGAACCGTGTTTTTATATTTCGGATCTGCTACCGCACTTGGCAAGGGAACAAATGTCTCGAACTATGTCTAAAGCCATCGAGGGCGAGAGTTTGAATGTTTTAATCGGCAGTTTACCATTTAGGTCGGATTCGGGTTCGGAGCTTGTGAAGCTTAATATTTTAAAAATTCTAAATAAAAAATATGGTATAATTGAGCGAGATTTATCTTTTGCCGAGCTTGAGCTTGTGCCTGCATTTAAATCACGTGATATTGGTTTTGATAGAAGTTTAATCGGCGGTTATGGCCACGACGATAGATGTTGTGCTTTTCCAGCATTCGAGGCGATTTTAAACGCTGAGAAGCCTAAAAAAACTTGCGTTGTAATGCTTGCGGATAAGGAAGAAATAGGCAGTGATGGCAATACGGGCATGAAATCTTCATTTTTTAGGTATTTTTTAGCAGATTTGGCATCAATCGACGGAATTAAAACTCGTCACGCACTTTCAAAATCCAAAGCATTATCGGCCGATGTTGATGCTGCGTTTGACCCGAATTACCCTTCAAATTTTGATTCTCTTAACAGTTCGTTTATAAATCGCGGAGTGGTGATAACAAAATATACAGGTTCTGGAGGAAAGGCGGGGGCTTCGGACGCTTCAGCAGAATTTATTGGGTATTTACGAAAAATTTTTGAAGAAAATAATGTTAATTATCAATTTGGTCAACTAGGTAAAGTGGATAATGGTGGTGGCGGTACAGTTGCCAAATATGTTGCGAATTTAAATACCGACGTTGTAGATGTTGGAATTCCTGTGCTTTCAATGCACTCCCCCTTTGAAGTTATTTCTAAACTTGATCTATATGAAATGTTCAAGGCGGTAAAATCATTTTTTAAATAAAATTGTGAGGGATCATAATGAAAGACGTAATCAAGGAAATTCTTGAAGCAAACGAAAAGGCAAAAAATGATATAGAAAATGTTGAAAAGTTAAAACTTGAATCGGCACAGCGTGTTAAGGATATGCTGAATTTGCGTCGTTTGGAATATATTGACAAAGCTAAGATGAATATAAAAGTTATTAAAAAAATCGAAGTTTCAAAGGCCGAAGTCGAAATGAAAAGAATAGAAAAAGAATGTGAAGATATTTTAGGCCGTATAGAAAAAATTTATCTTGAAAATAAAGATTTGTGGGTTGATACTATTTTTAATAATGTTGTAGGCAACAATTATGACTAATTTTTTATCTAACGCAGTTATTGTAAAAATTAGAGCAAGATATGCCAAAAGGCTTGTGCGAGAAGATTATGAAAACCTTGTTGCTTGCAATGACGTATCCGAAATTGCTGCATATTTAAAAAATAAACAAACTTATCATGAATCTCTTTTAAATATTGATGATAAAAATGTGAGAAGAAGCTTTTTGGAATCTGTTTTAAATCAGTATTTTTTTGAAGATTTAGCAAGTATTGCCAAATACGATTTAACTTTTGGGCGCAAAATATTTAAATATATACTAAAAAAATTCGAAATCAGGCAAATAAACAGATTTTTAATTTTTTTAAAATCGGGGGATTTTTCAAAATTTGAGTGTAGCTTTCCCAAGTTCTTAAAGTCGAGATCAAAAGTAAAATTTGACAGTTTTAATAAAGCAAAAAGTTACAATGAACTACTAGATGTTGTTTATAAAACCGAATATTATGAAATTTTAAGATCAAATATTGATAAAAATTTAAATTTTGATATTAATAAAATTGAAACTGAGCTTTATAACAATATTTTTTCGATGTTTTTTGAAGCAATACATCAATTAAACTCAAAAGTCCAAACAAAAACAAAAAAATTTTTATACTCCTGTGTGGACGTTTCTAATACAATAAGAATATCTCGCGCGAAAAAATTTTATAATGCTGACGACGATTTTATTTCTGGTATAACTTTCAGCTTTGGAGATTACAAGTTTTTAAAATATAATCTTTTAAAAGATTCAAATTTTTCCGATTTCAGTTTTATTGATGATAGTATCGATTCGATTCAGAAACTTGAAAAATTTTTAAAAATAATGCGTTTTAAATGGTCGAGAAAAAATATACGATATTCTGATATCTCAGAAGTTGTCGGATTTTCATATGTTTTTTTAAAAGAGATGGAAATTTCTAATGTTATTAATATAATTGAAGGTGTAAGGTACGGTATTTCAAAGGAAAAAATTCGGCAGTTGCTTATTTTATAGGAGTTTTTAAAAATGTCTGTTGTTAATATGCGGCTTGTTAGCGTAATAGGGTTTATAAGTGAACTTGATTCAGCGACGCTTGCGTGTGCTTCGCTGTGCGCTTTCGAGCCTGACGTTGTTGATAAATTTTTTAAAGATGCCAATAAATTCAGCCCTTTTATCAATGTAAATGACGCTATTTCGTATGAAAATATGCTAACTGAAACAGTTTATAAAATAAATAAAAAAATTTCTAAATCAAATAATAATGATTTGATGCCTAAAAAACAGATTGCCAAATATATAACTTCGTTTAAAGAAAAATGCGATAAAATTATTAGTAAAATTAATTTTTATAATAATGAAATTGACTTAAATAATAGCATTATTAATGATTTAAAATATTTTAAAAATTTAAATTATGCTATTAAAAGATTTAAAAATTTTGAATATATGAGCGTTAGATTTGTAAAAATTTTTAAGCCTGATTTTCAAAAATTAATTTTGCCTGAAAGTGACGATAAATTTGTTATTGAAAAAATTTCGGAAGATAATGAAAATTATTATTGTGTGATTTTTATTTCTAAAGAATTTGAAAA
>CAMNDS010000094.1 GCA_946535695.1 uncultured Clostridia bacterium
CCTCAATATTTGATATTTTCTCTTTATCAGAAAAAATATTTAGCAACTTTCGTTTGCCAGCGTCATCTTCATTGAAGTCGAAACAATTACCAAACTTTCCTAAATTTTCTAATGAAAGTTTACTTATTTCTTTTCCAAAATACTCAAATGCTTTGAGCATTACACTTTTGTTTTTCGCAGCTTCTTTTGTATTAACTTGCACACCTTGTAATTCATCTTTGATCATTTCAAAATTGTTCTTTATTTTTTCGTCTTTTATTCCTATTCCACCTTTATCACTTTTGGATGATATCATTGATTGCTGCAAAACTTCATTTTCAGAAATGATTTTAATATTCTTCTCATTATCTTTGTTCAATTCATTGGGATCTGACTTATTATCATCCCCATCATCTCTATCTCCCGATTTATCACCAGAATTTAACTTTTCTGGTTTTCCAGAATCAGGCTGATTATTTTTCTTTACACGATTTCTTATCGCTCTTCCTATAGAATAACTACCAATTTTGTAATCCGTAAATCCACCTATAAAACTGTGAATCGTCTCTAAAGCCATCAATCCTGCAGCTGAAAAACCTGTAATTTTTACAATCTTTTTCCAGTTTATTTTTTTAGGTTGGTTTCTCGCCCCCCCCTACTGCCACAACGGTTTGCTGGTTTTTGAGTTTATTTTTATTCGCAGCGGAAGCTTCATTACCCAGAACCGACATACAAGCTAAAAACAACGCGATTCTATCTTTACCAAATTTATTCATGGAAACCACCTCATTTAAAATTTTGGATAATCCTTTAGAATAAAAATTTTAAACAACACCACATTTTAACTATAATAACAATAAAAAAATTTGTCAAGCGTGATTAGATTTCTTTCAAAAGTTTAAAAGACTCTCTTTGATCTACAGCCGGAGAAAATTTAAACTAATTTTTCAGTTTCAAAATAAATCTATTTAAAACTATAATGTGTAAATATCATTAATCTTTTTATAATATCCTGAGAATTTAACACAGCGTTCCATGGTTTAACATCATTATTTTTTTTTAAGCCATTCATTTTGAGCAACTTGAAATGCTTTTAAAATAACTCTTGCACTTGGCGCTTTACCTAAATCCCTTAAATTTTTACAATTTTCCGCAATATTATTAATAAAATTTTCTTTACCTTCAGAAGGGTCACAATTAAACCCCTGAGCAATTGAATCGATAACTCTATTGTAATTAGGATTTTTCCCGAATACAAAGTGCTGTTGTATCAAATGCTGTATAGTTCCAGGATCCAATTGTTCTTTGCCCATATTGCTTATAGCTATAATTAGTTTTAAATTAATATTATTATTGGTATTTGATACTATTTCTTTTACTTGATCAAAAAAATTAATAGTCACTAGGTTATTTTTATCTTTATTTGCTATCGTGTCGAATTCATCACATACCATGATTAGTGGTTCTTTTTGGTCTTTGTATTTGTTCAATAAATCTTTCGCATATTTTTCTCCATCATTAGATTTTAAGAGATCTCTGTAAGAAACAACAATTTTTTGTGCATTTGTGGCAGCTATTAAATATTCAATACCTTGAGTTTTACCTCAACCCGGAGCACCACTGTTGTAAAATATTATAATAAGTTCCGGGTAAGTAACCATCAATAACGCCGGCAATTTTTTCGCTGTCTTCATACGTAAGATTACTAGAAGCTTCGCCTACCTCTTTTTTTATTTTTTCATAATTTTTAGAAGATAAAAATACGCGTTCCCAAGCATCTTTTCTTGATTGTTCTGTTAGTTTCTCAATTTTGGGTTTTAAATTCAAAACTTTATTTTTAAAAATATTAATTTTTTCTGAAAGTTGATTAACTATATCTTTGTTTACTTCATTTGGTGGATCTGAAAATGTTTCAAATGCCCATGATGATTCATTTAAATATAAGTAAAATTCATTGTATACTTCTTCATAAAGTTGTACCAATTCTTTATCATGTAAATTTCGAATTGTACCGAGATATTCCAATACAGATTTTTGTATAAAATCTTGTAAATCTTTTTCTAAATCTTCAAATATATTTTTATTGTTTTTAGAATTTGAAAATTCTGAATTAATGATTTGTGTGTTTGTGTCTAATTGTATCCCTTTTGTGTTATTATTTCCTATAAAGCCAAGTAGCATTATTCCTAAAATTAATTTTTTATTAAACATAAAGATTACCTCCAAAATCATTATTTTTTTAATTAATTTTATAAAATTTTATAAATTTATTTTTGTTTGAATATAAATACCCCTTTCTTGTTTATTATTATAACATGAAAATTAAAAATGTCAAGCCTATATTACTTAAAATGTCTTTAATTTGCAATCTTTCCGGTGTTGCTGGAGATTAATTTAGGTAGTATATTCCAATAAAAAAATAAATAAATTTGACAAAAATTTATGAATTTTATATAATAATATATAGTTTAGAATTTGATTTTAAATTCTAAACAAAATTAAAGCAAAAAAGAGGTGATTTTTTATGCCAAAAGATTATATAATTAAATTTAAATTTGCTGGATCTGGAGATTATGTTTGGAAAAAGGCCTATGATAAATATATTATCCATCAAAATCAAGAAGATTCATTTTTCAAGTACAGCCAATCAAGTTTAAGAGATAGTAAATTATTAGATATGGATGAAATGCAGGAAAAATATAGTAAATTAGATATGGATGAAATGCAGAACAAATATGGTAAATTAATTGAAGGCGCTGTTATTTGGAAAAAAGAAAGCGATAAAACAAAAAATAATAAGTTTATACACCAAATTGAATATACTATACCCGGTCCTCAAGGTCGATTATTGTTAAAAAAAGGATTAAGTGATACTGGCGAATTTTCTATAAAAAACAACATAAATAAAGCATACCCCGTTATAAAAAATAAAATAGAGGATTGTCTAAAGAAGTCAGATTGTGAAAAAGTTTATGTTTTGATAAAAGGACATAGCAGAGGCGGAGTAGCGTCTACTATAGTATTAAATAAAATTGCCCAAGATTTTGGTAACGATAAAAAAGTTGAAATATGTTCGGTAACGTTTGACCCAGTTCCTGGCCCTAAAATTGTATCAGACCGCAAAGGTCCTGATTCTGATAAATATAATAAAATTGAGATAAACGAAAATGTAAAAGGTGCCGTTATTTATTCAATAAATAGTGGACATAGTAATGGAACATTTAAACCACAAAAAATATATAATTATAACGTAACTATAATTTCTGAAATTATTGATGAAAAAAAACAAGGACATAGTGTTGGCATAAGAACGGCTGAACTTGATCAAAAAACTGGAAAATATCGTAAACATCATTTTAAACTTGGAAGTAACGATTATAGCCCTGGAGAATTATATAAACTTGAGACAGGACTTTATTGGGCAAGCCAAGAATTTAAATTAACTAAAATAGACAAAAATAATGCCAAAGAATATATTTCGATAATTTTAAAAAAAGGAGAAAATTGTAGAAAAAACTTTTTATGCCATCTTATATACAACGCAATAGTCAAAGAAGAAGATATTGATAAAATAATTGATAATGAAACAAAAGATATTAAAACTAAGTTAAATGAAGAAAAATTGCTATATATATTTAATGAATTAGAATCATTGTTTCCGAGTTATGAAAAAGTTAGCAATAAATTCAAACAAATGAAAATAAATATATACAAAAAATTAGATAATAAAAAAATAAAAATTGATCAAAAAATAAAATCAATATACGAATTGTTATCTAATAAATTATCCAGTGATAAGTCTAATCATAATTATAGTAAAACCCGTTATGCCTTCAATAAATTAAAAAATATTTTAGATAAAAAAACTAATTTAGAACTAACATTAAGCACTTAGATTCCTTTCGAAACTTGAAAATTGAAACAGAAGTGTTCTCTACGTCGAGGCTGGAGAGAATGTATATTACTGGTTTTGAAAGAAATATACTACTAAAAGTGTATAGATGACAATAATTCATAAAATTATATCCATGTATGAATATTGAAACACAAAGTACTTATACATTTTCCTCTGGCAATGCCGGAGGAAATATCTACTTTTTTTAGCAATACCAAATAAATAGAAGTCGTAGAAAACGTTTTTCACTTAGATTTAACTTATCTCTTCCATTTGTAATTTTGACCTCATGTTTTAATTTCAAAAAAATCTATTACCTTCGGCGCTGCTTAAGAAGACTTCAAAACTTCGTTCATAATTTTTCTTTTT
>CAMNDS010000095.1 GCA_946535695.1 uncultured Clostridia bacterium
GATTTTTCGGAGATGATATAAGACAAAAAAAAATGATTTGTAAAGAAAGGTGATAAAAATGTTTCCGTTTGAAAAATTTATAAGAGAAAGACTTTCAGAAAAAAGATTCAGACATTCAGTAAATGTTGCAAGGGCAGCACGATGGCTTGCATTTAAATACGATGCAGACGAAGAAAAAGCAGTTATTGCTGGAATGCTCCATGATATTACCAAAGAATGGAAAGTTAATGAACATATGGCATTTTTGCATAATTATAATATAGGCATTACCAGCTATGAATATAGTTCAAAAAAACTTTTTCATTCTATAACCGGCGCATGTTTTGTTAGAATTGTCCTAAAAATACCTGATATGGATATCTTTAACGCAATAAGGTTTCATACTACCGCAAGAGCCGGAATGAGCAGACTTGAAAAAGTTGTTTATTTGGCAGATTTTATATCGGAAGACAGATGCTTTGGCGGTGTAGACAGGTTACGTGCACTTGCGTCATTTAATTTACATGACGCAGTTTTTGCGGGACTTTCCGACTCTATTCAGGAACTTTCGCATAATAATAAAATTATCCATCCAAACACTCTAAACGCTTATAATGAACATATTCTTATTAGTGAAAAAGAAAAAAATTTGCAAATCGGAGAATATTATATTTCTAAATGCTTAAGTACAAAATCAATCAAAAAATCTATTTTTATATAATTACGGCTCTATGTTCAATTAAACTAATTTTTTTATCTAATTTAAAAAAAATAAATTACACTTCCCCCTACTCGGTATTACCATAAGCTTAGATTTCTACGGATTGAAGATTGGATTTTTTTCAATTTTTCAAGTGCAACTATAATTTTAAAAACATTTTTTGATTAAAAAATGCTTGACAAAAAAATAGTGTTTTATATAATTAATGATGTGGTTGATTTACATGCACATTCGCAGGCAATCACAAGATTTATTGAAAAACTTAATTTAGGAGGAAATTAAATGAATGAATTCAGCACTTGACAAAAAAATAGTGTTTTATATAATTAATGATGTGGTTGATTTACATGCACATTCGCAGGCAATCACAAGATTTATTGAAAAATTTAATTTAGGAGGAAATTAAATGAATGAATTCAGCAAGCGCAAAATTTCATTTATTTTATTATTTACTATGGCTACCGGAAATAATTCGTTGGCAATGCAGATGGATTGCTCTAAAAAGTCCGCGATTAATCTTAATCGGAGTATAAAAACTTCCAAAGGTCTGAGCGCAGGTGCTAAAGCCATCGCAATAATTCTCCCTTTAGTTGCAATCGGTTCAATTGCAACGTTTGCAATTTTGAAAGGAAAACTTAATAATAAGAAAATTGAAAATAACAAAACATTTAATCAAATCAATGATATTGAAAATAACAATGAATTTGACCACAATAATAATGAGTTTTGTAACAATCCTAAAGATAATAATTTTGAAAAAGAAGAAAGTCATAATTCCTTTAAAACTTTAATTCACGATGATAAAGAAAATAACGCTAAAAAACATTATGAATTACTGGATAAAGGTCGCGTACAAATAACAAACCCCATTTTAGATATAGATTTAGAGCAAGTTATGGCGGCAGATAGTTTTAATGATAGTAAGATTTTTGGTCTGGCACGTTTAGGTGATTTGTGTCAGAAGTATGGTATAACAAAAGGCATAGAAACCGATGATAAAAACAATGGTTGGGATATGCCAGCGTACGATTATTTTTTTGTGGATCGTGGAAACTATGCTATTTACAGCTGTATGTATGATAGATTAAGTGATTACCATAAAAAATTATTATTACAATGCATTGAAATTATGTATCGAAACCAGAATAATGAAGAGTGGAGGGACATAGTGGAAGCTTGTCTTACATTAATGTCTTCTCATGGTGCGCATTGCGCTTGGCGTGCTGAAGCTATAGTCAATAATGTCTATAGTAATTTGGTCAAGTTCTTGCGTGATAAAGGGGAAATATTAGGTAATGATTTAGGTGGTGCATTTTGTGAATTAAAAGAAAAACTAGTCGGAAATGTCCATGCCGATTATATAAAGAATAATCCAAATGATAATGAACCTTTGGACGATATTAATGAGATAGTAAAAGGAATGAAATATAAATTCGGCATGCCGGGTGGGGATGAATTTTATGAGGTTAATGCCGAAGATTACTTTAAAAATGCAATGAAAGCAGGGAATTTGATCAAATTGTCGCATGCCATGCTCGATAAATTAGAATCAGACAAGCGTGCTTTGCTTATGTTTAATGATGAATTACCAATTTCTTTTGAAGAATATTGTAAATATACAATGAAAACCCCTAAGCAAATAAAAACAATATTAGGCAAGATATGTTCATGTGATACTGATGAAGCCAAAGAGCTCAAACTTTGGATTTACCATAAAAAGGAGTTAACGTTTGGATCTGTTTCTTACGACGTAGCTGAGGTATTTGGTTATGTGGATGAAGATGAATCTGTTTATGATTTAACGAAATATTGTTTTGGGCTTAAGTTTTTAATTAATCTTGTTAAAAATGATTATCTGTATCTTGTAGATGATGAATGATTATAATGACTATGGATAATTTTATTCTTGAGTAAAAGCAAATAAACTAATAATATAGCTCTTCATTAATACCGTGGAGAGCTTTTGTGTTGTCATATGACTGCTACATTAGATTTCTTTCGAAACTTGAAAATTAAAACAGAAATGCTCTCTTCGGCGTTGCCGGAGAGAATATAAGGTTTCGAAAGAATTCTTTTCACATATGCAGATAATTTTTCATAAATCTAATCTCCTATTCACTTTTAGCAATGCCATTTGAATATTAGCAAAAATTTGGACAAAATAAACTTGTAAAGTTAAATCCAAAGGAGAAAAAATGGCATTAAGAATAGGCCAAACCATAAAACTTGAAAAACGCCCTGTAATAAAGGGATTTGCTGCGGTTTGTGGGCTTAAAGAATCGCAAGGCCCTTTAGGAAAATTATTCGACAAAACATTTAATGATAACAAATTTGGCCAAGAAACTTGGGAAAAATCCGAAGCATTTTTGCAAAAGGAGGCTGTAAGTTTGGCTATAAAAAAATCAAACGTTAAAACTTCCGAAATTGATTTCGTATTTGCCGGCGACCTTTTAGACCAGTGTATTTCATCAATGATGGGATTAAAAAACATGAAAATCCCATTTTTGGGCCAGTTTGGAGCATGCTCGACCATGGCACAAACACTTCTCGTTTCATCAATTTTTATTGAATCGGGAGCGGCAAAAAATACTATAGCTGTAACTTCTTCACATTTTTGTTCAGCAGAACGGCAATATAGATTTCCGCTGGATTACGGAGGCCAGCGGACTCCAAATGCCCAATGGACCGTTACAGGTTCCGGCGCGGTAGTTCTTGGAGAAAATAACGAAAACTTAACAAATCCCAAAATAAAACAAGTCATCGCAGGGACAATCGAAGACTTGGGGGTTACTGATTCTTCAAACATGGGCGCTGCCATGGCACCTGCTGCGGCAGTAACGCTAAAAAATTTTTTCAGCGACACTAAAACCTTGCCAAACGAATATGACTTAATCGTTTCGGGCGATCTTGGCGAAACCGGCGCAGTAATCTTAAAAGAACTTTTAATGAAAGATGGAATTGACATAAGTAAAAACTACAACGACTGCGGTTTGATGATTTTTTACAAAGAAAAACAAGATGTACACGCCGGAGGTTCGGGTTGCGGATGTTCAGCTTCAGTTTTATGTTCATATATTTTACAAAAAATGGTAAAAAAAGAACTAAATAATGTATTGTTTATGGCAACCGGAGCCCTCATGTCTCCTACTTCTTTTCAGCAAGGCAATAATATTCCGGGGATTGCACACTTAATTCATATATCAAATGAGTAATAGATTTCTTTCGAAACTGAAAAATTAAGTAAAAAAATGTTTTCTCTGGCGCCGCCGGAGGAAATATCTATTTTTTAGAAATACCAAACTTAAAAATTAAACCGAAAGTATTATTATTCGGTACAGCTGTAGATAATTTGTTTTATAATTTTTATTTTTTTTTGCAATAATCTGCAAAAAACTCTTGACAAAAAGAAAATGTATGATATGATTTAAAATAGAAGTTTTAAATTTTTAAATAGCTTCGCAAAATTCAAATTTTAAGGAGGAGATCTTTATGAGTA
>CAMNDS010000096.1 GCA_946535695.1 uncultured Clostridia bacterium
TCCGAAAAAAGTTTAATTTTTATTTTTTTGCAATAATTTGCGAAAAAGTCTTGACAAAGATAAAATTTGTGGTTATAATTGAAATGGAAGCTTTTGAGTAGCTTCTGAAATTTAAATATTATTTTAAGGAGGAGATCTTTATGGATAGATCTAAGGGCAGAATCGCTGCTGTAATGTTAAGTGCACTGGCTTGTAGTGGTGCAAGCAAGGTGGACACTCGTGCGTTATCTACCGCAGGGAAAATTTTGACTGCGTTGGGTGTAGTTGTTGGTGCGACTGAAATTTATAACGAAGTATCTGCGGTCGTTCGCAAAAAACAGGGTAAAGAACTGAATTGGTATACAGGCAAATATTCCATTTACAATCGCTTTTTAAATTCTGAGAAAAAGCAAACACTTACATTGGATGAAAACCAAAAACTTATTATACAAGTTATGTTCAAAAATGCTGTAGATGAAGATAAAGAAGATGATAATATACTGCAATTAAAAAAATTTTTTAATGGTGAAA
Source organism: uncultured Clostridia bacterium (assembly GCA_946535695.1). Lineage (GTDB taxonomy): Bacteria > Bacillota > Clostridia > Oscillospirales > Acutalibacteraceae > Improbicoccus. The sequence continues at coordinate 511 of CAMNDS010000096.1, forward strand.
TGTTAGTAGGAACCAGTAAAGAGGCACAGGAGGGCTTTGAAATATTTAAAAAATTTCTTGATGGTCAATCGACAGGTGAGTTTGTCCGCGGCGAATCATCCGGTGGTAAGATTGTTGTAAATGACGGCAAAAGTGACCGTGTGACGTTTTATTTACTAGAATCCAACAACAAATTTGCGCTTATTTATAAGGCGACACGAGTGTTGACAGAAAAGTAAATTAGAAAATAGCCTCCGGCAATGCCGGAGGAGAATTTATATCTTTTTTTAGCAATGCCATAAAAGTTCGGTTAAAATAAATACATTTTTTTATTTTTTAAACATAGACTTCTTTCGAAACTTAAAAATTAAATTTAGAATACTCTCTCCGGCGGCGCCGGAGAGAATATGTATTACTGGTTTCAAAAGAAGTAGTATAAAAACACAAAAAAACAAATTTGATGTACTAAAAAAACAGTGATATCAATTGGTTGATTTTTTTAATTTTCGCCATAAACTATATGCCATAACCGATAATAAAAATTAACATACTAGTCTTAAATAATTTTTCTTACAACAATTAATTATAAATCTAATTCCAAGTAAATACTTCAATTCCGGCATAATATCATATAAATAATCATAAAGTTCTTCTGCTTTGCCTTTGATTTTACAACCAGCCCACGTACCCAAATGCATACAAATTTCCGATACACTCAATTTTGATTTGCCGTCGATCCAGGATAAAATTTCTTCAGCACCCATTTTACCAGGGTCAATTTCTTTAAGCTCGTCAACCTGTTTTAGTAATTTTTGTTTTGAATCTTCAGACTTCATTGTGTATTTGCAGTATTCTTCGAAAGACAATTCAACGTCAGGTGCAACTTCGTTCTGCTGCTCTTCCGTCACTCCTCCCTGAAGCATTACTCCGTTTGCTAACATAAACAGCCTTAACGCACACATTTCTTTTTTCAAAAGCTTTTCACCATTATCAGCATAATCAATATAGACACCGTTCATATCATGAACCCAATTATCCATACTAGCTTTTTGACTAATTCCAAGCTTAAATTTGAGATAATCTACCACTGAGTTAACATGATTTAAAGGATCTTCCTGTACATATTTATTATTAAATCCAGTTTCCATATATTTTTTCATAGACACAAAAGAACGATTGATTATTATGTTCTTTAATTTGGAAAATACAATATCAAAAATCGGCGTATTTTTGCCAGTAATCTCGTATGCTTTTTGATTTAAGGCAAAATAAATATTGTCTACAATAGAAGTGGCTCTCCATGCGCACTGTCCGCCATGCGTACACATCAATCCCAAACAACTACATATGACATCTTTCCATCCGGGATTATTGATATGATCGTGCATTAATATGATTTCTTTTGCTAGCAGTGCTTTGTGTGCATCATCCATAGCAAAAGCGGCAACATCACTGCTCGCAAGCCACATGCCGCTATGCGCGAGCCGATCATTTTTGACAAAAAAATATTCCCACGGAGCTTGTTCACCGCCCCCTTCATCACCGGTAAATTCCCCTGTTGGCCATCCTTTGGTGTAATCATTACCATTCTTATCACTGAATTTTTTACACAATTCCATCAAATACTGCTTGAGAGTCTCTCCGTTAACGCCATTCACGTTCACATTATCAAGTTCAGATAATACATACTTTTTTAGGCCAGTATCTGTGAACTCATAGTATCCGCTATTTATAATATCTTCAGGGTTATAATCAGTTTCCATCTTCACGTCTGCAAATTTTTCGTTTTTTTCATTATCATGATTTTTTTCAAAAGACAGTTCATTTTTTTTAAAACGATTTTTTACAATTTCTCCTATAGACCATCTACCAAGTTTAGAATCCGTAAACCCACCTATAATACTGTGAATAGCTTCCAGACCACATAATGCAATTACGACTTTTGCCGCAAACGGCATACCTTTTTTAGTTTGAAAATCCGCCTCCACTACTGCCCTTTTAGCCTTGTCTATATTCTCGGCAGCCTGGATTTTACCACCTAAAACTGACACGCAAGCAAGAAATGACGCGATTTTGTCCTTTTAAATTAAATTTAAAACATAATAGTTCGATCGCACGCGATACAAAAACTATTTCAATTATAAAACATAAAAATTAATTTATCAATAGACTTACTTAAATGATACGCTAAAATAAGATAAACCCAGCCAAATATAGAGTAAAATCTTACTTATTTTTAACAATATCATTATGGCTGGGATGGTTGGATTCGAACCAACGAATGACGGAGTCAAAGTCCGTTGCCTTACCACTTGGCTACATCCCAATAAGAACTGGCTGAGCTGGCTGGATTCGAACCAGCGAAATGACGGGGTCAGAGCCCGTTGCCTTACCGCTTGGCGACAGCCCATGGGGTGGATAACCGGGCTTGAACCGGCGACCTCCAGAGTCACAATCTGGCGCTCTAGCCAACTGAGCTACATCCACCACTGGCACGCCGAAAGGGATTCGAACCCCCGACCTACTGCTTAGAAGGCAGTTGCTCTATCCTGCTGAGCTACCGGCGTAAATTCCAATGATTATGCTCCACACTGTGCTCCTTAATTATAGCCACCTATTCTTTAAAATGCAACACTTTTTTGAGCAATTAATCAACGATTTTGAAAATATTTGCCTCGAAGTTCAAAAAATCATACTGGTTACGAGATATTTATAACAAATTTATCATAAATTTTCTCTTATTTAGCGCAGGATAAAAATACTGTTTATTACAACTAAATCAAACACACTTAATTTTTATTTAATAAATCGTGTGAAATATTAAAGTTAATATGTGAACGTGAATTATATTGTCCTTTTGGAATTGAATCATATTTAATTTCTACAACTCTGTCTGCGATTTTGCTGCGCAATGTTACCTTTGCATCATTATTTAAATCAAGCTCGAAACCAATATAACTATTGCTACCGTTACATCTCGAAATCAATTGATTAGTCACCGATATTTTACTTCTATCAGAAAAAATATCTAGTAGTTCTTGTATAGGACTACCAAAATTTCTTGCAATAGCTTGAATGGTATCATTATGCTTAAAATAGTCGTCATAGTTAGCGTCTAAAAATTTATCCAAAATATCAAGCTTTAATACTTCAACCACTGATTTCCCATTTAATGTTTCTGCAAAATATTTAAGTGCTTTAATTATTAGATCTTTTTGTTCATTATCCGCTTCTGCCGTAAATTTTTTATTGATTATAGCATCGTTAATTAATTGAAAATTGCTTTTATTTTGTTCTTCTAATCCTTTTTTATTTGGAGGTTGAATTTTCTCCTCAATTTTAATTTTATTTTCTATTTTTAGATCTTTTTTTGAATTACCGCCCTCATCTCCATTATTTTTATTCTCAATTATTTGATTCCCATCAGAATTATCATTAACTTCCTTAATATTTTGAATATCTTGTTTTTTATTTGGATCACTATCGTTATCTTTTGTACCTAAATCTTTTTGATCGATTATATTTTTATCTTTAATAGGATTATTACCTTTCTTATTTGGGTCACCGCCATTTTCTTTTTTACCCAAATATTTAACGCCTAAAATTGCCAATGTAATTGCCGTAACAGCTATTAATGCTCCACCAATGCCAACCCCTAATTTGTGGTTTTTAACCAAATTAATAAATCCTTTATTTGAATTT
>CAMNDS010000097.1 GCA_946535695.1 uncultured Clostridia bacterium
TCAAATATATAAGAATAGTACAAATCAGTATTATTCTCGTTATATAAATCATCGGAATCGTCGATTCCTGTATTTGGAAATAACCCAGCGGCGATAGCCAAATCTCCGTTTTTTGGAAGATATTGTTGCAACTCTTGATTTTCCTTTACGTCTGCAATACTATACCAATTGGCACTATCTTCTTTATTAACTAATATATATTTAATAACTGCTGGTCTAAGTTGAGTCGCATTATTAAAATTCGCATTAAATGTCGATAAAATTTCATTAGGGGCATCTTCAACCGCAACTACACGTATAGGTGACACTAAAGTTTCTCCTTGTGGTCCTTGAGCCTTAATACCCGAATCGCTACCGTATATTTTCCATTTAAACATTCCATCGGTACGATCGTAATAAAGAGTTGGAAATGTGTTAATGGCCTTAAACTCAGGAATATTATTTGTAAATTGTAAAGTTAATACACAGGATGTATCGATGATGCTTTCATATTCATCGGTTTCGGTTATTCCGGGCAATGAGCCGCCATCTACTCTATTTGTATATCTCGCATCGATGAACGCATAAGGGGCTGGTGAGCATATGAGAGTTCTATTTGTATCAATATCTTCCTGTTCGACATCAATACACGTATACATAACAGAAATCGATTGGTTTTCTTTTATATAATCAAAGAAATTAATTATCTTCAAATCATCAATACTTTTAGTCGCTTTGAGTATTTGAAAATTCTCCCAGGCACTACTATCATTCCAATTTATACCATCGGCAGATATATCAATAAACCTTCTTACTACAGCATCTAATAACTTACATCCGAGCTCAGTAAATCCATTATTTTCATCCCATAAAGTCATATCTCGAAACAAAATACCAGAACCGGATTTGCCTGCAATAAAATCATAATTTGATAATCTCTGAAAATTATTATCAATATTTTCGAATTGTTTCTTTATGGAAACTCCGTAGTTAGGATCTGTTAGCCCCGGGGCTATAATTTGCGCTAATGTTGTATCCGCTATTAAATCACTCATATCGTTTAATTATTTAAGCGTTAATTTAATCGTATATAAATACTTAAAATCATTATCTTCTAATTCATTTTCATATTCATAATCCGATGTATATGAATATAAATTATATATATAATTAAAATTATTTTCAGATAAAATAGGATATATTTTTTTCAATTCTTCTCTCACCAACTCATCTATAGTATAATAAATTCCATCGCTTTTTTTCTTGCTATTAATCTTTAATATTATTTCCGGTTTTAAATTATAAATAGTACTAAAGTCATACCATTGATCTTCTCCCTCATGATAACTTCTTGTATATGTCGTCACAGGTTCTAAACTATAATATCCTACGGAAGGATACTTCGGAATAATACCATTTACTATTCCTTGTTTAAATATCTCATTATTATTAAACTCTTCTTCTGTTGTGAGCTTAACTTGATATAATATATTATTACTTAAATCAGTAAATGTTGGTTTTATTTTACCGTCATAACGTATCACTATGTTCTTCGTCATATCATCTTTGGTATAATATACTTCTTCTGCGGTAATCCACGGCGAATTACATATATGAGGATTTAATGAAGAATGCATATAAATAAACTTAGGTTCGATAATATTTTGAAGTATATTTCTCACATTTTGAAACAATTTTAACTCAGTTATTTTATCATTATTATCGGGAATATTCAATTTATTGACGATATATTTATACGATAATAGATTTATATTTTTTACAAATATAATTAATGAATTTGGTATAATATAATTGAACAAAACAATATAATCATCTTTATTATCATCGGGTCTATCGATATTCAAAACACTATATTTATTATCTGGGTAGAGCTGTTTTAATTTTTTTTCAAGTTCCGTAATACTCATATTTACTTGCATAAGAAGTAAATAAGTCGGATTATTAATATTTATAATTTCTTTATTATATTTATTATCTATTATAAAATCCGATTTATTAAACGTTGTAAATTTATTCGAATCTAAATACAAACTCGTTAATTGTTGATCAATATCATATAACGAAATATTTATTTTACTTTTACACCAGCTTATTACATTATTATATTCCGAATATTTTTCCTCCCATAAATTAGTCATATTTTTATAAAACATCCGGTTTTTATTTTCAAAACCCGGATATAAATTAAATATATAATCATTATTTTCTCGCAAAGACCAATGACAAATATCCGGAGAAAGCTTATTAAGTATAGAAAAATCTGCGCAATATTGGTCGCGTAAATAATTAAACGTATTATTTGAATTTTTTTTAAAGGATTTTAATTCATTAGACGTAATATTACTAAAATTTAAATATTCGTTATTATTTGGTATAAAATCGTAATTATTGTAAAAATCCTTTTTTTCTAATTTTTTTCCATCGATAATAACTTCTGAATAAATATTTAATTCGCTATCATCTATCATATCTAAAATAGTGCTTGATAGTATATCTGAAAGATTGAATAATAGATTAAAATTAAATAACTGTTTCGTTATCAATTCGTTATTAGGAAAGTTCTCGATTATTAAACTATCAAATTCCATCATCGGACGAACACGCTCGTATAAATTAGGTACAAATAAAGTGATGTCCTTTGTAATTATATCTCCTGATACTACATGTAACCCCGTCACACTACCGTATTCCGGTTTATCTTTATTAGTTAAATTAATATTCATCACATCATCCCCAATATCACCGCCCTTTCCTATATACAAAATATAATCATGTAAATATTTTGAAAATCTGTCGTCACTAGTCAAATCAATTACTACGCTTTTTGTAAATATATCATTGCCAGTATCAATCGCCATCCCAATATCGTTTTTTACAAAGTTAGTAGATATATGTAGTATAAATGTTATTTTTGAATTTGGTTTTATTTCTTCTAGCCATAATGGACAAAATAGCTGAAATTGCTTTCTATATCGTTGATACGAAATACGAGAACAACCCATATCAAGAGTCTTATCTTTCGTATTTCGATTTTTACCTAATATAGGATAAGTAACCTTTAAACTAGGATCTATACAAGGTTCGTAAAATTGACCTTTTATCTTTTTATATAAACTACGTACGTTTTCCTGATGTGTATAACGGAGTATATCAATCGATTGACCGTAATTATAAGATATATATTGGCTGATAGGTGTTAAATCGAATTCTCGGACATATAATCCGCCTTCTTGATTATCATCTAATATAAGATTCCATTTTACTTGACCTCCGAGTTTTGTATTCGAACGGTATAATTGATAATTGTTCATGTTAATATATTCGTTTTAATAGATTTTTAATTAAAAAATATATAATTTTATATTTTTAAATAGAACTCTTGTTAAATCAAAGAAAAACTATATTAAAATTAAAGATTCGTTCTGATGCTAGCCCCTCTATATAGATTACCTAATTCTTGAACTTGAGAATTTGGTTGATAACCACTATTGGATATATTATAATCTATTTGATATAAATTTTGTCTGATCGAGTCTGTCGCTGTATTTACAATACGTCTTCTTGCGTCAATCCACGTATTGGAATTAGTAACTGCGGTGGCCGCGCCTCCTAGGGCATCTAATCTACCGCTAGATATTAAATACTCAGATGTTGTAAGACTACCGCGATATAAATTACCTAATAATATACCACCGACAGCATTCCTTAAAGTTTGTCTGAATCGTCCAACGGTAGCTGATTCTATATTTGCCACAGTATTTTCTAAAGTTTTCTGTGCACTATCGGTAATAGAATCTAACATATTATCTAATATAGAATTTGATTCTACGGCTTCAGTTGAAATGGTTTTTTGACGTCTACCTATATTGGTATCAATAAGAGAACCAAAATTAGTAGTAGAATTCCGATCGATAAGTAATATATCTTCTAATATACTGTCGCCGATCGCCCCAATAATCGCATTATTATGCCTATTAACATAACAGTCATCATAATTAATTACTAACGTATATTTCCTTTCCGAACCATCGGAATTACTAATATTATCTCCTCCTTTAGTAGATGATAAATCTATCTCGCAGTTGATAAATTCTAAATATATATTATTAACATCATATGATTTATTACCTATAACTTGATTGCTTACATAATTATTTAATCTTTCAATTTCTTTTTTA
>CAMNDS010000098.1 GCA_946535695.1 uncultured Clostridia bacterium
CAATATATATGTGGAACATGTGGTCGTTGCATTTGCATAGAAAAAGATTCTAAGCTCGGTTTAAGACGTTAGAATTTTTCGTTTAAAACTTTAGAAATAGCAAAAATTTACTTAAGAGTTGCCGAATATTGTTATCAATCTAATTGTGGTATATACGAACTTAAAAATAATAAAGATAAAAAATCTTATAAAATTTTTACATCTCAACCCAATGTATTGTCTTATCTTTCTAAAAACAAAAAAATATCTTGTTTTAAAATGCAACCTGTATTTCAAAATTCTGAATTTAAATTTTATAAAAATACTTTGATTAAAAAATTGAACGAACAAGAAGTTAGCAAATATATTATTGAAATGAAAAATATGATAGACAGCCCTACATAAACATATGGTCATATGGTATTAAATTAATGTTTAGTTTTCTTCATAAAAATACGACTGCTCTAATCCTTTAAATATAACTTCTCTATCGTCAAATTTATCAGTCAAAAATTTTGACAGAAGAGTCTTTATCTCTAAATCGTTAACTGGCGACCTTTCCATAGCTTGTAAATATAAAACTTTATCTACTTTAGACCAATCTACAACTAACCCGAGATTTTTTTTTAAAATTAAATCTAACCAAATTCTTGTTGCTCTTCCGTTCCCTTCTAAAAATGGATGAGCAATATTTATTTCTACGTATTTGACTATTATTTCATTGAAAGTTTTTTCTGGCAATTTTTCTATTGTTTTTAAAGTATCTTTCAAAAACATAGAAGCAGCAAATCTAAAATTACCTTTTGATATGTTAACATTTCTTATTTTTCCAGCATGTTTAAATTCATCCTGAAAAATATATTTATGGATATCTTGCAAACCTTTAACAGTCCCAACTTCTATTTCGTTTATTTTTCCACTTGAAAATAGTTTTTTAGCTTTTTCTAGCATTTTTTCCCCACATTACTTTTTATTAAAAACTTATTTTTACCATAACATAAAACCAAATCGTCTACACTTACGTAAATAGATTTGTTTCTCAATCATGCATTTCTTTTCTTTGTAATTCGTTTTATAATACCATATATCGCTTAAGAGTGAAAGGTGATCTTATGATATATATTTTTTTGGCTCCTGGATTTGAAGAAATTGAGGCTATTGTTACTAGAGATGTTTTAAAAAAAGCTAATATAGATGTTCATACAGTTTAGTATTGGAGAAAAAATTGTAGAAAGTACTAAGAGACTAAAGGTTGTGTCAGATATGACAATAAACGAAGTTAAAACTGAAAATATAGATGGAATTATCTTGCCCGGTGGTATGCCTGGAACCAGTAATTTAGAAAAATGTGAACAATTAATAGAAATAATCAAAACTTGTTCAGAGAAAAAGTTGTTGATTGCAGCTATTTGTGCAGCTCCAAGTATTTTGGGAAAACTTGGAATTCTTTCAGGAAAAGATGCTTGTTGTTTCCCTGATGCAGAGATAGAAAAATATCTTGTAGGAGCAAGAATTAATAACAAAGATGTAAATGTATGTGAGCATATTATTACATCAAAAGAACCAGGGACAGCTTTTCAATTTGCTTTTTCGATAGTAGATTATCTCCGTGGAAATGAAGTAAGTCAAAAACTTTCCAGGGGAATGCAATTTTCTCAATAATTATTGATAAAAAATTCAAACATTCTCTCTAAAGACACAGGAGAGAAATCTTTTATGATTGTTATTTATTTTGGGAATCTAAAAAAATAAATATCAAAATTATAAATTATATAAACTAGAATAAGCTCCACTTTTATTAAGAAGATCAGAATGAGATCCTTCTTCTGCTATTCTTGATTCATCTAAAACTATTATTCTATCAGCATTTTTTACAGTAGAAAGTCTATGAGCTATTACTATAAAAGTTCTGTTTTTTGCGAGAATCTCCATCGATTTTTGAATAAATCGTTCACTTTCATTATCTAAATTTGAAGTAGCTTCATCAAAAATTAAAATTGGTGGATTTTTCAAAAATGCTCTTGCTATTGCATCCATTTTAGCTGTTACCGCAATTGGTCTTACAATTTTGGGTGTTACTCGCAATAAAAATGAAGATAGTAATCCCGGTAATGGTGGACAGAATAATGACAATCTAAAATCCCCCAAAAGAATTCAAATAAAAAAAATGAAATTTTTCCCCAAGCGGAAGTAAAGGAAATTTTAAAATAATTAGAAGATAAACCTAAAAGTGGAATTAAAAATGATAAAGATTTGGACAAAAATATGGAATATATAACTGGGCAACTTTATGATAACCAGCTTTCGCAAGGAATTTGTAAAGAATGGTGCCTAGAAATTTTAAAAAAAGTGTTGAAAATAAAGAAGGTTTTAAATACGAGGAGAAAGCATATACGATTACCGATGAAAATACTCCAAATTTTGAAAAAATAAAGAACTTAATGATTCAAAATAATTTACCTGATATTTTTTCAGCTACTAAAAAATTGGGTAAAGAAATTGTCCCGGTATTTCAGATTAAAAAAAGAAAAAATGATAAAATTTTTTTATATTTTGCGTGTAAAGATAAAATCGTGGATTACTTAAAAATTAATTTTATTCCTTATAGTTCTATTTGCGGTGATTTGGATCTTGAAATGTGATTCAGAACTATCAAACCACTTCCGTCTGAAGACGGTGGTTTTGGACTTGACACATGGAAAATAGAAAAATGTTTATTACCTTGAAATAATTGAGTCAATAAACTAATGCCGATTTGTGGTATTTCGAACTTTTAATTAGCAATATTTACATGATTTTAACAAATAAGAAATATATTGGAATTTATTACTACAATAGGGAAGAAATTCCAGGTGGAGTTCCATGAATTATTGACGATGAGACTTTCAGGCATGCACAAGAAATTCTTCGAAATTTGGTGGAGAGATGGGGATTCGAACCCCAGAAACTGTTTTGCAGTTTACACGATTTCCAGTCGTGCTCCTTCGGCCTCTCGGACACCTCTCCAAATAAAAATTTGCCAATTTTTAGCTCAAAATGGCAATATTTTCAAAACTAAAGCCAAAATAATTAAAATAAATTTTTATACAACCAATTATAAATTCTCAAAAGCAAAAAAACATCGATTTTTTTGTAACATCGCTGGTGACCCGGACGGGATTCGAACCCGTGTTACCGCCGTGAAAGGGCGGTGTCTTAACCTCTTGACCACCGGGCCAGCAACACTTTCCATTATACGCATCAAAAAAAAAATGTCAAGAGATTCTCGCACTTTTTTACACAAAAATAACCCAAAATCCTGAATCACCGTTTTGCGGGGTCTTTTTCATGTCCATTGCATAAAACTTTTTAGCGCCCATGTTGGCCATCGAAATTACCTGGCTCTCATTGAATTTATCCGGAATTCCCAAAATATAAACCGCTCGATTGCCTCTTATGCATCTGCCGAACAGCAAAAATCCGTAAAATTTCAAACTGTTTAATGAATACTCTTTAATCGAATTTTTTATACAATTAAATTTTAATTTTTTAAAAATATTTTCATTTATTTTGACAGTTTTCATGCCATCAATCCTGGTCGAAAATGGCCAATATTCCAAATGACTATTAATCACGGAATCGTATTCTTTATTTTGTTCATATCCTTCTTGATTTAAATCTTGAATTTTCTCAGTATTTTCAAAATTGCATTTTTCGCCTTTAAAACCTAAAATCTTAAACTTTCTTTTAGAATCATCTTCTGGAATTAAAGCTATCAGAGAAACTTTATTTAAATTTTCAATATTCATCCCAAAATTTTCTTTATTAAAACGAATTGTATTGTTAAAATTCCCAAAATTATCAGTAATGATATAACCTTTTTTTATTCCATTTTTGTCATTTTTGCCTAAAAAAAATTGAATGTTATACCTACATTTTTGCAATGCATTAAAAATTACAACATGAACAAGCGCTTGATTTTCACTCAATTTTACATCAATTCTGCCTTTTTTGATTTCATCCTGAAAAAGAGGAATAGAAAAAAAACTCATAAAAATCACCCATAAATAAATATTTACAGGCGATTGAAAATATTACTGATATTTGGTGATGCACTAAATTAGTTATTTGAAATTTTTTTTCAGATCTATAAAATCATTTTTAGCATGATATTTGTAAAAATAAAAACTATCA
>CAMNDS010000099.1 GCA_946535695.1 uncultured Clostridia bacterium
CCCAAGACCCCAACATTAAAAGTGTTGTGCTCTACCAACTGAGCTAACGGATCATAGTTATTAATTATTTGGATGATAAAAATCTTTCCAATTATTAAATACTTTTTCTATTGAATGTATTTTTAAAAAATTTTCTGAATAAAGTGGGAGGAGAGGGACTCGAACCCCCAGTCCATTTAAGGAACGGATTTCAAGGTTATAATAAAACCTTCGACTATCTCATTTCCATGTCTAAAAGATTTAGGAAGCTCGTTTATAGTCTGTACACATTTTTATTAGCTCGGGATTATTATCATTTATTTTATATGGATGATACCTTCCCCGAATTAGCGAGCTTTTCATCTTAAAGTTTCCCATAAGAGCTGCATTCCATAAAATTATTATATTTAACTTACAGTCCGCACGGCTACCAATTACCGGTTACCCTCCCAATAAAAAATATTTAACTACTTAAGTTTTTTACGATATGGTCTGTTCAACTTATCCATCGGCCTCGGATCCTAAATAATTGCAACTCTTTAGGGTACTGTACCACCATCAAAACTGATATACTTAAATTCACCATAACACGTAGATGTAACCCTACTACTAATAAGTATATAGTTTTTCCTACCTCGTTAAATATTTCATTAATTGGCGGTCCCTACGGGATTCGAACCCGTACCGCACGCCGTGACAGAGCGGCATTGTAAACCATTCAACCAAGAGACCAATTATTGGTTCTAAAAAGAACCAATTTAAAAATTACCATTTAACCAAGAGACCAATTATTGGTTCTTTTAAAAACCAATAAAAATTAAAGAAATGGTGTATTTTCAGCACCGGTTTCTCCAACCTTTTCAATTTCAGAACCAGCCATAAATGACTTACTAAAATCAACACTCATTACCTTAATAGAAGGTACAAAATAATTTTTCTTTTTCATAATCATTGTAAATTAAATTAGTTAATTTTTAATCCGTGGACTCAGTGAGACTTGAACTCACGACCCCCGCCTTGCAAAAGCGATGTTCTAGCCAACTGAACTATGAGCCCATAAAAATATTGTTGGGACAACGGGACTCGAACCCATAATCCAAGAACCAAAATCTTGTGTATTGCCAATTATACTATATCCCAATAATTTTATTTAATTGAAACAATATTTACTATATGTTCTTCATGATTTATAGACATTGCATTTTCAAGTGTCCATTCTGGTTCATCCATCTGATAATTATCAGGAACTTCTATAGTTACTTGTAATTTCTTAATATTTAAAATTATTTACATTACAAAGATAATATATTATTTTGAAATAAAAAATATTTTTGTATATTTTTGTATTTTTATATAAATATTTTTAATAATTGTTTAGAAAATTCTTTATCATATTTTTTTATAAGATCTTTAAATTGTTGTTTATCTATATCAAAAACATTAATATAAACACCATCATCATATCGTTTATTTATAACATAACAATCAATAATTTGCTCTAAATCTTCATCAGGTTCTTCACTATCTATTATTTCATAAATAGATTTTAGTTCTAAAAAATCTTCTTTAAATTCTTGAGCGATTTCATCTTCATTCTCTAAATAATACTTAATTGCTTCAAATAAATCACATTTTTTTATTTTCATAATCATTTAATTTTTAAAATTAACCAATACGGATATTCATCATTCATTTCATTATTAAAATCCAATGGACCATATGTCAATACATCAGTTCCAACAGATAATATGTCTATACTTTTATAATTATTAAAATAAATATTTTCGAACCAGCAAAGTCGGAATGACGTGTGCTGCCCACGCTTTCATCTTGTTCCCAAAACAAGTGCCCATTGCTGACTGGCTCCATTCCGTAGTGGACCCTTCTATTATTTATAAACTCCTCATAGGGCCCCAACACCTTGTTTATACTCAAGTTTCTTGGAGTTTTATTTTGATAAAACTTAAGTAACGTTCTAAAATTTTATTATTAGTTATATTTCTATAAATAAAAAATTGGTAATATCGTATTGAGTTTTTCATTTTTGTTCTGACCAGATATATAAAAACCAACAACATTGACGTATGTTTTTCAATCTTACCATTTTCTATAAAAAGAATCTGCTCTACTTCTAACTGTTGTATTATTCATTAACGAATTACATCATTATTATTTCTGTTTGTAGTCGTCAATTACTCCAGATAATGAAAACATTAATTACATAGGTAGTTTAGTCTATCACCTTACTATGATGGTTTTTGATATCATAAAATAATTATTGTCGGGATGACAGGACTCGAACCTGCATAGACCTCATTCCAAGTGAGGACGGTTAAACCAATTACCGGCATACATCCCGAATAAAAAATAGCATTTTTTAGTGGGAACTGAAGGATTCGAACCTTCGACCCCCGCCTTGTAAGGGCGATGCTCTAAACCAACTGAGCTAAGCTCCCAAAATTTTAACTCCCTAACAGGGCTCCTATAGAATTACCTAATGGTCTGTTACCTTTAAAAATTTAAATTTAAAATTTTTAATTAAGGTTCATGATTTCTGGTTTGGAGTTATTACTGTAAATCATTTTTCATTTTGCTTCAGTCACATTGCGTGGGCCTTGCAGGGCTTGAACCTGCGACCTTCAGATTATGAGTCTGCTGCTCTGACCTACTGAGCTAAAGGCCCTATTATTATTTTTATTAATAATAATTAAAAAAGTTTATTTTAAATTGCGCCTTCGGAGGGATTCGAACCCACGACCCACGGATTACTTACCACTCTATGTTACCATAGCCAAACAATTAATACTAGGTATGTGCATTATTTATTATTTTTGCATTATCAACTCAGACTTTGACATAAAAATATCTTTTAAAAAATATGCAAAATAATTTTTTAATGAAAACCCTGAATTTATTATTTTTGCATTATCACAACTCATACTTTGGCATAAAAATATCTTTTAAAAAATATGCAAAATAATTTTTTAATGAAAGCCCTGATTTCAGACAAACCAGTTATTCCAACACTTAAATGTTTGTTGTGGTCTGGACTGTCTCTGATCCATATTAGAATTCTTGCAAGAATATTGTAATCTTTTGGTTGATGTCAAAATTTAAGTGTTATCTCATTCCACAATTACAATATAATTCTAACGTAGGATTCACCCGTTCAGTCTCTACACGATTATGAAACACTCTGACCAAGCACAGAGTTTATGGGGTAGTGATTTGCTTGCCACTTTCTTTCATTTTCGCTCGGTATAGTCCTTACACATTATTGATTAGTGTGTTACTTAAATACATCGGATTAAAGTAGTTTTGTATTACGATCACACAAAGTAACTTTTGTTGAGTAATGTTTCTAATTATCTACTCCGAATAATTTATAAAGGATTTCTACCGAATTTGGGCGATTATACATAGGGGTTTCCCACCTATGCATGCTAATTTATTAACAGTCCGTTGCTCTAACCAACTGAGCTACAAAGGCCTTTATTTAATTCCGTTCTCAAAAGTTAAAAAACTATAACGGATAGCTGTTTTTTTAATCTTAATCAAATGGACTTCATATTCGATCATCAATCACTTGATGAAGTTTTCAATCCATCACCACTTTCATTTGGTTAAGATCTTAACTTTATTTTAAAGTTTAATATTTTGTTGTACCAATATGTCAAAGAACATATATTAAATATTATTGGATTCGAACCAATGATTATCACCCATGTGAATACTACTTTACCTAATTCATAGGGAGCGGCGCATTAAACCAACTCTGCCAAATATTTAATATTTGTACGGGTAACGAAATTTAAAATTGTATTTTCTTAATACCCATATTTGTAGCCCGGACGAGGTTCGAACTCGTAATCTCCTGCGTGAAAGGCAGACGACTTAACCAATTTGTCCACCGGGCCATTTTATTAAAAAAGAAGTCTTAATTTGTTTTCATCGCTTATGAATTACAAGTATAATTTCAAAGTTTTCTGAATTTTATTTGCTGTAATGACTTCCATAAAATATTTTTTATATGTAAAAGACTTATCGAAAACTACCATATAAAAATATTATATTTCAGAAGGTTAAAAAAATACCCTCATTTTTAATTACTTTAAATTGCAGTAAACCTTCCATATTAGAAGACAAATATATT
>CAMNDS010000100.1 GCA_946535695.1 uncultured Clostridia bacterium
AGCAGTACTTGTCTCAACATATTTTTGTTTTATTCCCGAATCTAAGTTCGGATATTTTTTATTCGGATTATTATCATTTGAATTTTTTTGTCCTGCAGAATACGGAGGATTACCCATAAAAACAGTAATAGGAGTTTCTTTTTCATTTTTAATTCTCTTAGAGTTTACTGGAAAAAACTACTAAAATAGTTTTGATCTTCGGCGGTCTGGAATGTATCAGTTAAACAG
The DNA here is from genome assembly GCA_946535695.1 of uncultured Clostridia bacterium. GTDB lineage: Bacteria > Bacillota > Clostridia > Oscillospirales > Acutalibacteraceae > Improbicoccus. The sequence goes on from CAMNDS010000100.1 coordinate 229, forward strand.
ATTCCATTAAAGGGGAAATAATATTCACTTTCACTAGCATTTTTAAAAGCATTTTCGATATTCACTGCAGCAATATAATATGCCAAAAGTACTATTTCATTTGCAAAAATTTCTTCATTATATTTTCTCTTTATATTTTCTTTGTTTATTAAACCAGATTGAATAAGTCTGACAATAAATGTTCCGGTACCAACAAATGGATCTATTATATTTACGTTTTCATTATTAAAATCACAATTAAATTCTTGTTTCAATGCATCATTAACTGAATTAATTATAAAATCTGCGATCTCTATCGGAGTATAAACAATTCCAAGTTGTTCTGACATTTTTGGAAAAGCAATTTTGAAAAATCTATCATATAAATTATTTAAAAGTGTTTGTCGACCTTCAGGATTTGTAATTCCACTTACTCTTCTTTTCACACTTTCATAAAGTTGCTTAAAGAAATGATTTCTTTCTGAAAATAATTCTTCTACATTTAATTTCAAATGACTGAGTATATTTCTCATTGCAATAGAAACCGGATTATTTTCTATAAATTTATAATCTTCGAATAATGAATTAAAAATAGGTTCTGTTACAATATGCTGAGCAAGCATCTCTATGGCATCTTTTTCAGAAATTTCATCATCTACATTTTTTTTCAATCCATTTAAGAAGTCATCAAAAATATCTTTGTACTTTTCTTTTTTTACTACTTCTTCGAGTTTTTCAATTACTTTTCTAGTAAATTGCTCTGTATCTTTAGCCCAATCTTCGTAGTAAGTTTTATCACCAACTTTTTTAACAAGTTTTGCATAAAAAATTTCTTTTAATCTTTCTAAATTTTCTGATTTTAAATCTAATTCTAATTGCTCAAATTTATTACTGTTATCATTATTTGGTGATTTAATTCCTACTAAATGCGTTTTGTGTGAACATTTTTTATTTAAAACAATATCTTTTATTTCATTATCTGTGAGAGTTTCGTCGTGAGAACGAAGTGCATTTATGACTTTCCAAACAGTAGAATAATATTTGTTACTTTCGAGTGCATCTTCAGGAGAAATATTTTCAGGAATAACTACAGGTATTATTATATAACCATACTTTTTATCAGGAGCTTTTCTCATTGCACGACCTATTGATTGCGTGATGTCAATTTCAGATTTTTTTGAAGATAAAAATAAAACTGCATCTAGTGCAGGTACGTCGACTCCTTCAGTTAAACAACGAACGTTTGATAAAATATAACATTTATTGTCAGACGATTGATTTTTTAGTTCAGAAAGATACTTATCTTTTTCAGGAGTATTCATTTTTCCATCAACGTGATTCGCAGTTACTTCGACTATGTCTTTTAAGTTTTTTTCAGATTGAATTTTTTTATAAATTTGCGCAAATTTATTCAAAACGTCTGTAATTATTTTCGAATGTTTTATAGAAGCACAATAAACTACCGCTCTCTTCATTGGTCTAGGATCAAATTTTAGTAAATTATAATTGTCTCCTATTAAATTTTTAGATAATGCATTTATGCATCCAATTAATTTAGCTGTATCATCTGTATCTATTTCGGCATTATTAGATATTACTTCTTGGAATTCAATTGGAATGTCTTTTTTACTTACAGTTAAAACTAATACTCTATAATCAGTAAGTAATTTTTCTTCTACTGCCTTGCTGAAACCTATTCTATAAATTTCATCACCATAAATTTTTGGGTCATCCATTGAACAGATAACAATATCACTTTCTTCAGCTTTTGGTTTACTTTTAGAACTGTAAATACGAGGTGTAGCAGTCATGTATAACCGCTTTTTTGATTTAAATAAATTATTGTCATGAACTTTTGAAAAATTCTTAAATTCTTTATTTTTTTCTTTGATTCCTGTTGTTCTGTGTGCCTCATCACAAACTGTAAAATCGAATTCAGGAAGACCAAGTTCTTGTGCTTCAATTATAGTTTTTATCGACTGATAAGTTGAAAAAATAACAATTAAACTATTCGAATCTTTATTTTTATATTCTTTAAATTCTTGATAAACTTTTTGAGGATCAGTCGTTACTGGATAACCCAAATCGATGATATTTTTATCTTCTGATGTTCTCGATACATTCGAATCCGAACAAACACAAATAGGAATAATTGTGATTTCGCATTGAGCGGTCCATTCTTTTAAAGTTTGAGATAACAGCGCAATCGACGGCACTAAATAACAAATTATTTTATTTTTAATTGCCATTTTTTCAGAAATTTTTAAAGAAGTAAAAGTCTTTCCAGTACCGCAAGCCATAATTAATTTTCCACGGTCATGAGTTTTAAAATACTCAATTGACTTTTGAATTGCCTCTTTTTGATGAGTTTTTTTGCCGTATGCCTTTTTTCTTTTAATTATTACATTTTTACAAGAAAGCTCTTCAGGCCAATCTATTTGTGAATTTTCCAGATCAATATAATTTATTCTATAAACTGGAATAGACTGATTTTTAATTGTTTCTTCAGCGTTACTAGACCATTTATCAGTTGTAGAAATTAATAATCTTTGAGAAAACTTAATTTCATTATTACCATCAGAAAAAAATTTAGAAGACGTAGATAAAAAAGTATCTATATCTTCTTTTGTTATGCAGTTATTTTTGGAATAAAATTTACATTGTATGGCCCAATATTTACCAGATTTTGTTTTAGCGACTAAATCTATTCCTATATCTTGGCCAGAACTGAATTGTCTTTTAAATGGGAATTCATGCCAAAGATAAACGTTTTCTAATTTAACTGAATATTTAGGATCTTTTAAAAAATAGTTTTTCATTAATTCTTCAAAAATTGAGCCTCTTTCTTTGTTACTAAATTTTTGAGAATTCAATTTTTCTATTACTTTGCTGAATGTACACATATAAATCACCTCTAAGCCATTTATTGAAATTAGATATAATGAATATAATTATCGAATATATATAAGTATATTTTATATAAAATATATAAAGTGGTCAACAAACTAGAAGTAGATTACATTCATTTAATTAACTTATAATAAATTATAATTATTATAGAAAATCTTGCCTGATTTTTAATTCTGGATTATAATTAAATGAAAAAGGAGGATAAAGTGGACAGAAAACAAATATTGAACTCCAAGTATGATCAGATGTCAGTAATATATCTAATCTTACTGGTTTTTCAGAAGAAGAAATTGAAAGTTTAAGATAAGTTATATTTTTGATTTCATTGAAAAGTTGAAAACATTAAGATTTGTTGTGTGATATTTTTTTGTCAGATTTAAAATTAAAATTAAAATTAATCATAATATTCTATAAAATTAAAAAGTTTGATCTTGTCTTTTGTTTGCCAACGTGTTTTGCCGTTTACTGATGCTCCACAAACAAACCCAGCAGCAGCAGAAGGAGAATTGAATTCGAGGTTTTTAATTAACGTAACGCCATCTGAGGCAAGGTAATTTTTATATTTATTGCGTAGATATTTGATTTTGTTGGCTGAACGACAAATATTAGAATTAATAACACTACCTGCCAGTACTATATATTTGTTTCCATTTGTTATTTGCATTTTGGCATTTATATTTTTGCTTTTTAAGTAAAAAAATTCTTTAGTATTTATTCTGTATTTTTTGTTAGAGTTAGAAATATTTTCTGGTTTGTATACTATTACTGAATCTTCGAATATTTTGGCAAGTTCTTCTAGATATTCCATAGCTTTTTCCGGACGAATATTAAAAAATTCACGATTTTTTCGAATTCTGGCATTGGCAAGTTCAGTCAAAAATTTATGAAATATTTTTTCAATTTTTTTGTATCCTGTGGTTTTAATGCTTGCATAAATTTCGAACGGCAGTGGCACAGCAGTATTATCAAGCTCTTTCGAACGAATGTCTACAGGTCGAGAACT
>CAMNDS010000101.1 GCA_946535695.1 uncultured Clostridia bacterium
AGAGTCAATTTTTCCATTTAATTCTAACATGCCCGATTCGATCGATAGCTTACCTATTTTTAAATTATTTCCGTTTATTCTAAGTTTGCCTTGATAGGTAATCGCGATAATTTCTTTATCATCAAATTTATCAACATCTTTAACACCGGTAATATTTAAATTTTTTCGGCTACTTAATACTAAATTAGATGTTCCTGAAAGTTTATTATTTTTATTTTCTACCAAAATTTACCTCAATTAGACGCCTAGCACTTTATAACGGCATTGCCTAAGAAAATACTTTTATAATATTATGTAAACTCGGGCAAAAATATTACTTTTTTTATCTTACCACAAAGGTTTTCTTCTGATTTATATTTTATTTTTATATAATTTCTTGAGTATCCTGAAAAAATATTATTTTTTTCTTTACTTTCAAAAAGGACTTCAAAAGACTTACCGATAAAACACGAAATCACTTTTTTTGATATTAATTCTGAAACTTCTATCGCTTTTTTTACGCGATATTTTTTTAATTTAAGATTAATTTGATTTAAACTATAAGATTTAGTTAAAGGTCTTGGCGAAAATGGGAAAATATTTACTTTTATAAAGCCAACTTTTTTTATTATTTTTAATGTATTTTCAAAATCTTCATCAGTTTCACCAGGATAGCCTATTATTATATCAGTACTAAAAGTTGCATTTTCAAATTTATTTTTTATATAACTAATTAACTCTAGATAAAAATTAACATTATACTTGCGATTCATAAGCTTTAAAATTCTATCGCTACCACTTTGGAGCGAAAGGTGAAAACTTGGACAAATTTCATCGAATAAACACAAATTATCGATAAATTTTTTATTTAAAATATCAGGTTCCAAAGAACTTAGTCTTATTCTTTTGCAGTATTTCCTTGCAATTTTTATCGCATCAATCAAGTCAAGATTTAAATCCTGACCATATTTACCCAAATTTATTCCAGTTAAAACAAATTCTTTAAATCCAAAATCAAAAAGTTTATTACACTCAATATCTATTTCTTCTAGATTTTTTGATTTAATTTTTCCCCTAACAAACGGAATAATGCAATAAGAACAAAAATTTTCGCAACCATCTTCGATCTTTATAAAAGCTCGAGTCCTGTCATTACTATTAATGAAATTAATTTCTTTATTTTGCGCAAAAATTTCAAATTTTTGTCTTATTTTATTTATTAAATTTTTTTTATCACAAATCAAATCAATATTTTTATTATCCAAAAATTGTTTAAAAATTATTGCACAACCTGTGAGAATTAAAAAACAATTTTTATTAACTTTTTTAAATTTATTGATATTTTGTCTTGTTTTTCGCACACTTTCGGCAGTTACAGCACATGAATTTATAATTATGATATCAGCTTCTTCCGAACTAGATATTATAAAACCAAAAGAAGCCAAAACATTTGCAATCTTATTAGAATCACAATTATTAACTTTACATCCGAGTGTATATATATAAAATTTTTTCATAATTTTAATTTTTTATCTAATTACAATATGATAATGAAAAATTCCTGAAAATTCTTCGTTTTGGACTTTTAAATATACTCACAAGCGAAAGAAGCGAAAGAAAAAATATTAAACAAGTTAATAATGCAAAAAATATTTTAGTATTTTTTTTCAAACTTATCACGTCCAATTTTATTTTTATAATTTTTATGTTCTACAATCTGATTTTTTTTAATCAAAAATATTAAACACACGATTCAAAAACTTTTTAGCTATAAAATTTTCAGGCAAAGTTTTAAAATTTTCAGAATTAATAAAAATTCTATTATTTTTACCGTGAACTACAACTATATTTTTATTTTTAAAACTCCGACCATAAATTTGCTCAACCCAAACATTATCTAAAAAAATTAAACTACTGTTATCATGAATAATAAACGACGAAATTGATTTAAAAAACGAAAATTTTTTTCTGCAATTATCTATTATAAGTGAGCCCCCTATATATAAATTTGCATTAGGCTTTATATTAAAAGTAACAAATTTGAGTTTGGCAACTCCTTTTATTACTATATCACGATCAATTTTAATTTTCCTACCAAAACCAAATTTATTTTCAAATTTGATAATTTTGCTTTTTACTATTATCGTGCATATTCTCGGATTTTTTATTGCTTTTAAAAAATCTTTTTTACTGAACACTATCGATATTGAACTTTCGAGAATTTTTTTTTGAATTAAATTATACTTAATAATAATATTTAATTTCGAAATGCAATAAATATTTTGTTTTTGATTAGCATTTAATTTATTATATTTATCTAAAATTTCTTTAGTTCTATAACTTGTTTCGATCCAAGGAATTACAGGTAAGTTTTCTATTTCCCTATTAATATTAAAAATATTTTCTTGTTTTTTATTATCTTCGCCTTTTATTATCGCAAATTCATCTACTAAATTAAAATTAGATTCAAATTCAGACTTGTATTCATAAATTTCTACCTTTAATTTATTTTTCTCAATAATAATATTAGCAAACGAAGGATTATTAAGTAAAAGTAAAGTTTCAATATTTCCCCTTTTGGGCTTATCTGGAATATAACTTTTTACTCCGACAGCACCTAAACTAACAAAAATAGTCCCTGACGGATAAAATACATTATCATTTTCTATATCTTCTTGAGTAATTTTTCCAAAACATAATGGCTTCGAACGTGAATATACATGATCATGACCACTAAAAACTATATCTATTTTAAATTTCAAACATAGTTCATTTATTTCTTTTCTTATTAATTCAACGTCAAAATCACTGCTATGAGGACCTTGCGAATATGGACTTTTATGAGAAAACAAAACTTTCCATTTGGCATTACTTTTTGTTAAAATATCATTTGCCCAATTTATCTGCTCTTTTCCAAGACCACCTGAAATATTCGTATTTAAAAAAATATAAATACAATCATTTTGTTCAAAATAGTAATAAACTCCTTTGTTTAAAAAATTTTGCTTTAAAAATTCAATATTAAAATGATTAAGTATAGAATTTTTATCTAAATATTTAAGCGTAGGATGGAATTTCGCTTCATGGTTACCAGAAATAGCAAAAACAGGAATTTGAGCCCAAATTTTTGAATTCAGTAAAAAATCCCAATAATTTTCATTTTCGCCATCATCCACGAAGTCCCCCAAATGCGCAATAAACTGAATATCATTAAATTTTTTATATATTAATTCAAAAATTTTTATAAAAATATCATAATCTTTTTTCGTCATCCCCTGAGAGTCAGACATTACTATAAAATTACTGATATTACTACTTTTGATTATAAACTTGCTTTGAAAACTTCCTGAATTCCTTTTGATTCTAATATAATATTCTCGATTTAAATCTAAATTATGTAAACTCGCCGAATAAATTATTTTTTTTTCAAGTTGATATTTTGCTATCGTACCCAAATCAAAAAAAGTTGGTCTATAAAGTATAACTTCTTCTTTCTTAGCTTTAATAATAAACGCATTGCTAAAATTTTTTGTTTTACTTAATTCAAGATATTCGTCTGATTTATTATTTCCGAACCATCTGAAATTACGAGAATTCAGTTTTTTGCCTATGCAAGAAGTAAAATTAAAATTATTAGAAAATTTAACACAAATATTATCAGAAACCCCTATAACCAAATCATAAATTATACAAATCAAATGGGAGCCAAAACCTTTAAGAAATGCTTCGGTGGCATATTTTTTAGCAAATTTATCAAGTATTCTTTTTAAATCAAGCTTAAAAAATGAAAGTATATCGGAAATTTTACCTTTATTAGTATTTTTATTAAGGAAAAATCTTAGAATTTTAGAATCAAAAAGCATATCATAATTAACATACACGTTTTTGCTTATTCCGTTAAATGCTTTTACAATAACATAAATTAAAAAATCCAAGATATCTTTTGCAAATTCGGTGCGATTTAATTTTCTAAGCGCAGGTTCAAACCATTCCGGAAAACTCGAATTAGTGTTACTATAATAACTAAACAAAATTATAATTAAAAAATCATATAAACTTTTTTCACCAAAATCTGAAGTAATAAAAATTTCTTTTTTATATAATTTTTTTAATATTTCATCTATTTTATTTATTAAATAAT
>CAMNDS010000102.1 GCA_946535695.1 uncultured Clostridia bacterium
TGGGCGACACTCTTCCTGTTCTTGAAGAAAGGATAAAAGCGATAGCCGAAGCAGGGCATGACATAGGCAATCACTCTGATACTCATCCACATTTTCATAAACAAAATAAAGAAAAAATAAAAGAGCAAATTGAAAATTGTAACAATAAAGTCGAAAATTTAACAGGTAAAAGACCAATTTTATTTAGGTTCCCATATGGTGAATATGATAATAAATCTATGGAAGAACTGGAGAATTTAAACATGTACCCGATCCAGTGGAATATCGACAGCTTGGATTGGAAAAATAAAAAATGCGAAGAAATGTGTAAAAGAATTATACCAAAATTGTCTCCTGGTTCAATCATTTTAATGCACAATGGCGCAAAATATACTGCCGAATCTTTACCGACTATTATCGAGCGTATTCGAGCTGAAGGTTATAAAATAGTACCAATTTCAGAGATAATTTACAAAGATAATTATTCAATTAACATACAAGGTGAACAATATTTAAATTAATCAAGAAATTCAAAATATTCTTATTGTGACGATGAAAAAAATAAAAAATTATAGTATTTTCACTTGAAAAAATTAATATGTTACATTGAAGAATCCATATTTTCTCCGGCAGCGCCGGAAATAACTCCTTTTGTTGATAAAAATTAATTTTTTATTTTCCAGTCGAACCAAAACCACCTTGTCCTCTTTTGGAAACACTGAGATTTTCAACTAATTTAAAATTTAAAGTTTCAATTTTCATAACAATTAATTGAGCAATCCTTTCGCCATTTTTTATTTTGTACGTCTCATCTCCCACAGTTTTGCAAAGCATAACTTGAATTTCACCGCGATAATCACTATCAACAACCCCTACACCATTTAAAAGCGAAATTCCATGTTTGATGCCAAGTCCGCTACGCGCAAAAATAAACGCGGCATAATCACTCGGAAGTTCAACCGCAATCCCACACGGCACCTTAATAAAATCGCCTTTTTTAATGTAAATATCGTTATCCAAGCAGGCAAAAAGATCGTAACCTGCTGCGCCACTTGTTGCTTTTGTAGGCAAAATAGCAGATTTTTTCATTCTCATAATTTTTATGTTAATCATTTTTTTATTTAATCCTTTTATTTATCAAAAATAGGCTTCTTTCGAGATAGGTAATAAAAATGTTATATAGCATTTTCACTTAAAAAAGTCAATATATTTTCTTGTAAGGCATTGCTAAAAAAGGGTAGATATTTCCTCCGGCGACGCCGGAGGAAATGATGTAAAACCTTTATGTTGCTACATGCATATATAGGTGTAACTTCTATGAATTATTAGATTTCTTTCGAAACTTAAAAATTAAATTAGAAATACTCTCTCTGGCGTTGCCGGAGAGAATATATATTACTGGTTTCGAAAGAAGTTTATTATTATCTATCTACTTTTAGCAATACCTTTTTAAAAAATCAACTTCTTTTGTGATGTTATTTTTTCAGTTTTAAAGGAAAACAACTTTCATTTTCAGCACTCCAACTATCACCTTCGTCTAAACTTTTTTGTATATTAAAAACATGCTCACTGGAGTGACTTGCTACATAACATCCAACCGTCAGGCGTTTTTCAAGATCTGGATTTTCAGAGGCTAATTTACGCCAAGAAGCTTTAGCGAGACTCAATTGCCAATTTTTAACTCCTGATTTGTTTTCTTCAATTGTATCACTAAATAATTTTTGATATTCTTGTTCATTCTTTTCTTTTAATTTTTGCTTTTCTTCATCAGTTTTCGCGCTAGGGGTTTTCCATAATTTTTTCCAGTCCTTGCTACCGTACATATCAGACTTCATTTTTTCCCATTCATTTGCTTTAACTTGCCAATTATATCCTTTATTCTCTAAAACACTGTGTTCAATAGAAAGGAAGTCACCTTCTGCATCCATACCAGAAAATAAATTTATTTTACAATTTTTATGTGAATTTTTTATATTTTTAATCGAATCAAACTCACTGCTATGAAATGCCAACCAACCGAAAAATTTGCCCATAATTCTTGGGAAATTAAAGTAACTTACGGCAGAATCTAACTGAACCGGCGACCAAAGATTAACTTGTTTAACACTCTCAAACTTACTTACCCACGAAGCCGAATATCCACCCAAACTATAACCATAAACTTCGATATCTTTGGCATTAGAATATTTCTTTTGCAATTCATCAGTTGCATATTTTAAAACTCGCTCGGCATATTTTTGCAAAGTTTTTTCATCTTCGGGCCTTTTGCCTTCGCTTTCATCATAACTTGGGTAATCAACACAAATAACAGCCGAATTTTTTACTGCATTGCTTGAGTTTTTTGAATAACTTGCACCATGGTCATCCGGGAATGCCAAACGGTCTAAGGCATTAAATCCCAGAGAAGAAGTTCCACCGAAGACTATAATTATTTTCTCAATTTTTGCATCATTTTTATTGTAAGCAGAATCATCGTAAAGATAACCATGTAATTTACCAAGCCCACTATCTTTTGAATTTTCAAGATAGAATTCTTTATAGCGATTTTCTATATCATATTTCTTTTTTTCTTTCCAAAAATTATTTTCCGGGTCAACATAAATATAACGACCACCAAAATCATAGCGTGCAATCCAATTTTTTGTAGAACCTTCAAAAAGTCCGTTCCTAGCTATTTCTTTGATAAGCTGAAGTGTTAAAAATAAACCAGCACCGCCTAAAGTGGCCGCAATTATTGGTTTTTTATAATCTTTGATACCATTTATAATCCTACTGGGAATTGTTGGCTTATCAGCACTGCATATCGCACCCTGAATATTTTCAGTTTTTGATAATTCTGTCGAACTACCAAAAATGTTTTCAACATCATTTTGAACTTTATCTTTTTTAACTGCTCTAGTGTCACCTGAAAAGCTCAAAACTGCTAAAGCCCCGGCTAAAATTTTTTTAAAGTTTTTCATAATTGCCACCCCTTGTTACTTTCTCCATCTTATTTATTTTTACAGGTACTTTCTAAGTGCCACACTTTGTCGTTAAAATCTTTGTCACAATGTCCGGCTTCGGCTAAAAAGCTAACAGTTAAGCGCTCACCAAGATTATTTTTGCCTTCTTTTGCAAGCTTTTTAAAAGCTTCTCTTGCAACATCCTTTTCCCAATTTTTAATTCTATCATCAAAAGGCTTATTTTTCAAGTTTTGTTTTAAGTATTTGTTATCGGTTATTTGCCCATCGTACTTTTCTCCTTTAAAAACAGTTGTTTCTAACGAAAGAAAATCGCCTGCTGCGCGCGAACCCGAGAATAAACTTATTTTGCAATTTTTATGCGAATTTTTTATGTTTTCTATCGAGTCAAATTTTGCTCCGCCAAATGCCCAATAGCGACCTAAAGTTCCAAGCCATCTCATTCCGGTCATACCTTGAACAGCACCTTCCCACTGAACCGGCGACCAAAGATTTACTTCTTTAACATCTTTGAATTTACTCAAATACGACGCCGGATATCCGCCTAAACTATAACCATAAGCACAAATTTTAGCACTTTTATATTGATTATCTTTTAATCCCTTTGCATATCCTAAAACAGCTTCTGCGTATTGCTGCATAACTTTTTGGCTAAGCGTCGGGCCTTCACTTTTACCATACGTCGGATAATCAAAACAAATAAAAGCTGCATTTTCTTGGTCTGCTTTCGGACTACGCTCAAATGCATATTTAACCGAAACGCTTGATATTTCGCTATTTCCACCACAAACTAAAATTATTTTATTTACATTTTTATTTTTCGGAAAATGAGAAAAACCTTTTAAATTACCCCAATTAGTTTTTAATTCTATACGTTCAAAGCCTAGATTTAATGCTTCATTTTCTTTTTCCTCTATTTTATCAGTACTATAACTTGTATGAAATAAATTTTTATTTGAATTCATAAAAAGTCCGTTATAAATTCCCTCGCGACCTAATCCGTAAGTTGCTCCAAGTGTAGCAACACCAATAGCTGCACCGATAACTTTACCCTTAATGCTTTTAGAATCACTAGATGCCCTATTTGTTTGTGTAATTCCATTTTCAAATTCCTTTTT
>CAMNDS010000103.1 GCA_946535695.1 uncultured Clostridia bacterium
GTAAGTATACCTATTATAATTTCAAAAAATATGTTATATTAAAATATATTTTTTAAATTGCGGAGGCGATTGTTATAAATATAGATTCAATTTGTAAAATTTTAGAAAATGAATATCCAAACGCATATTGCGTGCTTAATTTTAAAAATGGCTTTGAATTACTAGTTGCTGCAAGGCTTTCGGCTCAGTGCAAAGATGAAAGAGTAAATTTGGTAACCAAAGATTTGTTCAAAAAATTTCCGGATGTAAATTCCATGGCAAATGCGGATGTGAAAGAAATTGAAGCAATAATAAGACCTTGTGGACTTTTTAGAACGAAATCTCAAAATTTAAAAGATATGGCAGTTGTTTTAAAAGAAAAATTTGATTCAAAAATTCCTTGCGGTCTTGAAGATTTGCAAAAACTACCGGGAATTGGACGAAAAACTGCAAATTTAATTATGTCAGAAGTTTTTTTCGAACCTTCAATTATAGTCGACACTCACGTTTCACGTATAACTCAAAAACTTGGTTTACATAATGAAAAAGACCCATTTAAAATTGAAATTGAACTGAAAAAAATTATAAAAAAACCAAAATGGAGCATTTTTTGCCACTGCGTAGTTTTTCATGGGAGGAACTGCTGCACCGCAAAAAAGCCAAAATGCGATTTTTGTTGTGTAAAAAAATATTGTAGATTCTATTTGGAGAAAATAAATGACGAAAAAAAATCAAGAAAATGTTAAATTAATTAAAGGAATAAAAATACTGCTTTTTATGGGGATAGGTATTATTGTATCTTTTATGATGATGCTGTTGGGATTTAAATTTTTTGTTTTGCAGATGAAAGACGATTTGATAGATTTGAACTTGAGTTCATTAAAAAACGGCGAAGCAAGTACTGTGTATTTTTTGGATAAAAACGGAGAGTTTAAAGAATATAAAAAAATTTTGAGCAATCAAAACAGAATATGGGTTGAGTTCTCAAAAATTCCAAAATATATGAAAGATGTTATAATAGCTATGGAAGATAAGAGATTTTACAAACATGGCGGAATTGATTTGGTAAGAACCACAGGCGCAACCCTAAGAGCGCTTATAGGCAAGCCGAGCTACGGAGGCTCCACTATCACTCAGCAATTGGTTAAAAATTTAACCGAAGATAATGAAGCAACGATTGGAAGAAAGTTCAGAGAAATGGGCCGCGCTTTAAAAGTAGAAAATAAAATGTCGAAAGATGAAATATTGGAAGCTTACATAAACATTGTAAATTTCGGCGCTGGAGCATATGGTGCTCAAATGGCAGCTAAAATATATTTTAATAAAAGCATTGAAAATTGCACTTTAACCGAATGCGCTTCTATTGCAGTAATCACAAAAAATCCCAGTAAGTATAATCCTCTGATTCACCCAGAGGAAAATAAAAAACGCAGAAATATCGCACTCCATGAAATGCTTGATCAGAAAAAAATTACCAAAGAAGAATTTGATAAAGCCATAAAAGAATCGGAAAATCTTAAATTTTCAAAGAATTCAAAAGAAGATTCTCAAAAATCTGAAATTATTCGAAATTGGTACGTTGAAGCCTTATGTAAAGAAGTAATGGATGATTTATGTAAAAAATATAATATTAAAAAAAATATAGCCGAAACCATTTTGTATTCCGGTGGACTTAAAATCTATGCTTGTATTGACCCTCAAGCTCAAGAAACTGCTGAAAAAGTTTTATCGTCTTTTCCACCAAAAGATAAAAATCTGGAACTTGGATATGTTATGATGGATTACAAAGGTAGAATTCTTGCAATGCTTGGCAGTTCAAAGCCAAAAACGATGAATTGGATTTATGACAGGGCAAGTTCAGCGCCACGGCAGCCGGGTTCAATAATAAAACCAATTTCAGCTTACGCTCCGGCAATAGATAACAATATTTTTACATATTCTTCAAAAATTAATGATGAACCTTTAGAAATCGATTTGGATGGCAGCGGAGTTAAAAAAAAGTGGCCTAATAACTGGTATAAAAACTATAAAGGCCCGGTTACTTTGCAGTGGGCAATAGAAAAATCGGCCAATGCTCCGGTAGCTCAAGTTTTACATACTATGGGACTTCAGAAGAGCTTTGAATTCTTAACAAAAAAATTATATTTTTCGCATTTGGACAAAAAAGATGCCAATTTATATTCGGCACTTGCCACCGGAGGAACACATGGAGGAGTAACGCCTGTTGAAATGGCGGCGGCTTATCAGATTTTCGGCAACGGAGGAAAATATTATAGACCTACAACATATTTTTATGTGACAAATAAACACAGCAATATAATACTTGATAATCGCGAAACAGGCTACAAACAAGTAATTCGTGAAGATAGCGCTTATGTTATGAACCGCTTGATGCGTCAAGTTATAATCGGTTCGGAAGGTACAGGTAGGAGTGCTAACATAGACGGCCTAGAAATAGTTGGTAAAACTGGAACTACCAATGATGATAATGACTCATGGTTTGTGGGTCTTAGCCCTTTTTGTGTGGCTTCAATTTGGACGGGTTATGATAAGCCAAAACGAATAATTGATACTGGATATGCGATAGCAATCTGGAAGAGAATTATGCAAAATTATTCTAATTTAATTATTCCGGAATATGAATTCAAAAAGCCCAATTCAGTTGTGAATTGTTCCTATTGTACACAAACTGGATATTTGGCAAATGAAGATTGTCCTGATAAAAAAACAGGCTATTATTGTTCTTTAAATGTACCTCCACGCTGTTATGTACATTCTGGTAATTCTGTGGAAAATCCAATCCCGTTGGAATCTGACAGCGAAGCTGCAAAAGATAAATCAACTGATGTAGAACAAGATGATCACTTTTTTGACATAGATTTAACTCCTTTTGATGCTATGGATAATCAATGATTTTTGATTTTTAAGTAACATTTTTTTGAAATATTTTATATAATAATAATAAAATTTTGATAATAAAGGGTAAAAAATGGGATCTAATTTAATAGTCATGAAATTTGGTGGGACTTCGGTTGAAAGTCAAAAAAGGTTATTATCAGTATCGAAAATAATAAAAACAGAAGTATCTTCTGGTAAAAAAGTGATAGCAGTGGTTTCGGCACAAGGTGATACAACTGATAATTTGCTAGCGTTATCAAAAAAAATAGCAAATAGACCCAATTTGCGCGAACTTGATGTTTTACTTTCTACGGGTGAGCAAATATCGATAGCTCTTTTAGCTATGACTTTGGAGTCTATTGGCGTTAAAGCAATTTCTTTGACTGGATGGCAAGCAGGGATAAAAACATGCAATTGCCATTCGAGTGCCAAAGTTATAGATATTTTTACAGATAGAATAGAAAATGAACTTAAGCAAAACGATGCAATTATAATTGCAGGATTCCAAGGTCTGAACGAAAATGATGATATAACAACCATGGGGCGTGGAGGCTCAGACACCACCGCAGTGGCAATTGCTGCGGCGATGGATGTAAATGAATGTCTTATTTATACAGACGTAGATGGTATTTATACAGCAGACCCGAGAATAGTTAAAAATGCTAAAAAAATAAAAGAAATTTCATATGATGACATGATAAAAATGGCAGATATGGGAGCGCAGGTTTTAAATAAACGTTCGGTAAGACTTGCAAAAAAATACGGTGTTGAAATTTCGGTTCTTAGTAGTATACTAAATAATCAAGGGACAAAAGTCAAAGAAGTGGATTTTAATGCTCAACCAGTAACATCTTTGGCATTTGAAAAAAATTTATTTTTGTTAAAATTCAAATCTAAAAATTTTGATTTTAATTTTGGAGTAATCAAAAAAAGCAAAATTAATATATCAAATATATTTTTTAGAGAATCGACTTGTTTAATACTTTTAAATCAAATATATTTGAAGCAAATACAAGAATTATTTGTTGACTTTAAAGATTATGAAACTGAATTAAATTTATCAAAAATTTCGGTAATATGTACAAATCAAGATATTATTTTTGATATTTTTTTAAAAATAAAAAAAATAATTAAAAATATACCAATAAAATACGCGTACGTTTGTGAATATATATCA
>CAMNDS010000104.1 GCA_946535695.1 uncultured Clostridia bacterium
CTTCGATATTTTTTATATTGTTAACTGTTCTATTTTGTACAGTATAATTATTTCCTAAATATTCAAATAATCGGTTACTATCGTCATTTTGGATCATCGAATTAAAAATATATATACCCATATCAAATTTTCGAAGATTTGAGGGTAATATTTCCCTTTTTGTTCTCCACGAATAACAAACAGAGCGATAAAGATCTAATAACGTACCGATTCGTGTATCTATCGCATCCGGAAGTAAAGTAATTGTTATTTGTTTTCTATCGTCGGCGACAAACTTTCCGTCCCTGAAACTTTCTGAATGGTCAACTGCATTATCTAATCCTGATATCTCTTGAAAATACCACGGGGATTCGCTACTGATATTACTTAATAATTCTATAAATCGTCTCAATAACGTAGCTCTTTGCTGCTCATCATTTCTAATTAAATAATTATACGCTGACGTAATAGAATCCGCGTTATCGATATTTTCGTTTTTTCGAATCCATGTAGGATGTAAAAGTCCTTCATTATTGAAATTGGCATCTGAAGAATTCGCATATGAACGATAAAAATAAAATATCGGTTTAAACCAAAATGTCCCAGGTTCGTCATATATATTGAATCCATTACGATCTACCTGACGAAATCTAGATATTGAATTTTGTATAGATGCGTATGAAAGCGGATCATATTGTTGATAATCAATCATTGTTAAATAATTTATTTTGTTTATCTTGAGGCCGTACCAAAGTTAATTTTTGCGTCCATTTACCTCTATCATATTTAATAACGACGCCTGTGATCAAATATTGCCCCGATATTTGTTTGTTAATAACAAAACTATTAGGGTCGCTAATATTTTCTTCCGTTCTATTTGGTAGATCGATATTGGTGGTTATTTCATCCAGCATCTCCATATCTCCTTTTACGGATAAATTATTATCATACCAAATAAATTTACATTGATGCCCGCGCATAAGAGCTAAACTAGGAAAATCAAGTGTTACCTCTAATCTAGTACAATTCATGATATTAAAAAAACTCTTCCTTATATATTCCGCAATTAAATAATCATAATCTCCTATATTTTCTCCTAAGTATACGTATTTTAAAAATACATCTCGTTTAACGGCAGAGTCTTGTATGAGGGTGTCTATCACTTCTTTATTTTTGTAAAATGTATATACTTGATCCGTCCCCATTTCAGTAGAATATCCGGTATCTGTAATAATTTTATAACTTCGAACTTTAAGAGGAGAAGCCTCGTTTGGATTATTATTAAGTAATGCTAATTGTTGAATAGGTTTAATAGGATCGTTTTTTTGTATCTGTATATCCCACCCCGATTGAACCCATACTTGCATTTCTTCATCGGGATCTTGAGAATTGTAGCGTTCGCGAATATCGGCTAAATTAATATTATTCCACAAATCAACCCAATAATCATATATTACATTAGTATTCCCAGAATATTTAATTTGTTTGTTCAACAACGCATTATATGACATATTATTCACATATACGTACCTCTTATCAATATCTGATGAGTCACAGTTGGATGCAAAACCTAACTTACATCGATGAGCTATATATTCAAATAAATCGTATGTATTTATTTCTCCTAAACATTCTAACCGACTACTATATAAATCATTGACTTTATACTTACCAGTGACAGTTACATTTGAACCATTAACGTTAATATTATCGATAAAAAAAGTAAGATTTATTTTTTTATACGCATTTTCGAAAGGGGGAAGAATTTGAAGACGTATTTCGTTATCGCGCCCAGGGAAGCTAATATTACCTAATAATTGATTGCTATCATTTATAACAGCTCTCATTGAAGGTAAATAATCGTCGTTATATAGAGTTAAACTTATAATTTGTTCTATATCGAATACTATCCCGCATATCGATAATAACGGAGTACATACTCCTTGAATCATCGTTTGGGCCGTGGCAAACATATTACCATTATTTTCTCCTACTTCGTTATCTTGTGGACCCATAAGAGGAACAATGATATCTTTGAATTCTAATTCGTTATCAAAATTGACAGTTATAGCACTCATATTTAATATATTATAACTCTATTATTTTTATCAATCGAAAAACGCTTATCTCCAATAACGGCTTCGTTGGCTTTACGTTTCTCATTCTTTTTCTTACTGATAGGAACATTGGTATTTTCAGTGTCTTCTAATTCTATATCATTAGGTTTGACTATAAATTCTTGTAGATATTCATAGGTGGGGATCACTAGTAAATCGCCTTCGTTTAACTCGAAGGGATTACTTATGCCATTTAATTTACATATTACATCCGCATAAATATCTGTATTGTAAGCTTTATACGATATAAGATCAGGGCGGGCAATATAATCCTTTGTAATTTTAACTATATCATACATAAATGTATCAGGTATCTCGAATGTAGTATCTAAATAATTATATATATTTTCGTTTAGATACTTACTTTTTATTTCCGTTTTGTTCTCGAGTACTCTCATATTATTTACTAATTAACTATATAATAAAGAAAAAAAAGAGGAACTATCAAGTTCCTCTTTGATATTAAATAATATTTAATCAAAACTTTTTATGAAAGCGGCGTATCTGCGCACGAATTAAACGTTCTTGTTCATCTTCGATGTTTTCCAAACCTTCATATATATTTTTTGTCGGTTTAATTTGATCAAAATCGATGCCCTCCCAGAATTTCTCAACCGCGCCTTCTACTAAGAAATTATAAAGTTTAGCTCGACGTGCGATAGATTCTTTAACTTCTTGCGATGCGAGATCGTATTTTACTCGTTTATCTGCAGGCATCTCCATTATATATTTGGGCATTTCCTTGCCTTCGTCTACTTGTTGTGACTGACGTTTATAAACGGGTTTTTTAACATCCATACTTTCCAGAAGCTGTAACGTCTCATTGATCTGAGCCATCTTATCATTCTTAAATTGGGCGATAGACTCTGTTACTTTTTGTTCTGGTTCTTCTTTAGAAACTTTATTTTCGTTGATCCATTCTTCTACAGTAGGAGTAAATTCTTCAACGATCCAATTTTGTATACCTTGAGCGAATTCCTCGACGATCCAATCTTGTATTTTAGATGAATATTCTTCAGTAACCCATTTTTGTACTACAGGCGAATAATCTTCTAAGATCCATTTTTGAATACCGTTTGCGACCTTTTTAAGATCAATTTGCTCATTAACTAATTCATGAGAAGCTTCATTAAGAACCCAATTTTGTACTTCGGGCGAATATTCCTCAACGATCCATTTTTGAATACTATTTGCGAGACGTTCGATATCTATTTGTTCGTCTATACTATTTTCTAATTGTTCTTTTAAGTTCTCATTTTCTTCTTCAAGATTAATTATTCTCTGTTCAAGAGCTTCGAACTTATCTTGTAATTCTTTATCCATATTATTTGGTTCTTGATTTTCTTTTTCAGTAATATAATAAATATTTGATTCGTTTATAGATTCTACTACCTGCGATTCGTTTAGATGCAACTCCGCCTGAGAGAATCCGGGTGAGCCAACTAAGTCATATGTTGCAAGAGACTCAAGAGTAACTACTCCTGTGCGTTGATCAACGCTACCCTGTGCTCGAGATGAAATAAATAATGGAAGACCACCTTCTACTATAGCTTGTGCGATCTTACCTTTAGGTGTATCAAGAAGTGCTATCTCACCAGATACAACACCATTCTCGTCGATATCGATATCGATTATTTTATGACTTACATTTTCTAACGTGATATTCATCGTTGACGGGTGCTCGAGCTCGCCGGGAATCGCCGCTTTTTCGATACGTTTCTTCATCTCAGACACCATCTTAGCATAATTATTATGCTCATACACTCGAGAGTTGTTATTACGTACTCCGCATACGCCGAATACGCCTTTTAAATGCATTAAGCCATCGGAGGCTTTGTGCGAAGTTAACGTATCGACACTGTTGAGTGTTTCATATATAAGACAATTCTTTGACATTTCTTTATAGTCAGCGAAAATTTGAACGCCCTTTAATCTACCTT
>CAMNDS010000105.1 GCA_946535695.1 uncultured Clostridia bacterium
TACATAAGAGCTTATTTTTTCTGCATTAGTTGCTGATAGTTTCCTGATATTAAACGCTTGTAAAGATGAAATCGCTTTCATGTTAAAGGTTGTTTTGACTTGGTATTCGCTGAGGTCGTTATAGCCTATTAATTGCAACATAGCTTTGAGGATGTAATAAACTTCTTGGGGTAAAATAGGTTTTCGGAAATATACGGTGATTTCGGCTAGGGCACCGGAGTCTATTTTTTTTACTAAGCTTTGAGCTTTTTCGACTTCGGGCATTACTTCTTTTAATTCTTCTTCGACTTTTGACTTATGTTTTTCTACCTTGCTTTTTTCTTCGATGATTTCTTTATTTAAAACATTTAATTGCTCTTTTTTTGATTTTGATAACGTCATTGATTCGGTGATTTGATTCAATGACTTTTTCGCCTCGTTCTGTTTTTCTTCTATTTCCATTTTTTGCTTATTGCTTTTTTCTTTCAAGGTTCCCACATAATTTTCCGCTTCTTCTAACTTATTTAAGCCATTTTCTAAATGCTTTTTTTCTTCCAAAGTATTTGTCAATTTATTTTTTATTAAATTTTTAAATATTAATAAAAACTGCACAAATTTCCCCATGGATACCACAACATTATTATTACTACAAATATTATAAAATTCCACCAAGGCTTTAACATAAGACATCAATTCCTGTTTTTCCGTTAAGCCGTTTTTAACCATCGAAACAAAGCTACTTTTTAAGTGTTCATTGATTATTTCGGATAAATATCTATTCGTAGGTTTATCAAACCACACCACGCTACAATGGGTAACAATCGCGGGATTGTTTAAGATTATATTATTAAAGTCTTTATCGTCGTGGTCTAGTAAAATTACTATCTTTAAATTTTTCCTGATTCTTTCGGTGTAAAAGTCGTATAAGGATTTAATTTCGTTTTGGTCCTTAAATTCGGAGGATAATTGCCCGAGGAAAACTTCTTGTTCTTCCTTGTTGAATAAGGAAGGCACTTCCCCTGAGCAAAGTAAACTATTAATATATTCCATTATTTCTGGGATTACTATGTGGTACATTTCTATTAAAAAAATTGTTGATCTATTATCGTTGATTAAAATAGTGAATAAGTCTTTTATGTTTTTCTTGAAATCTTTTATATTATAATTTTTAATTAATGATAACGAAAAAAATTCGTAGTTTTTCACTGTAGAAACCACCCTCACACTTTTTTTCCTGCCGATGCCGTAAGAACCTATTAATAACAAATTGTTATAATCTTTCGTTATTATTCTATCTATTGCTTTGCAGTTGTGTAAATTTTCTTCGAAGTACGACATATAAAGTTCGTCATTTTCCCTTTCGTAAATTAATTGTCCTTTGGTTAAAATATCTTTATATTCGTCAGTGGTGACTTCTACTAAAGTATTACTTGTCGAATTTAACGAGGTGAATATCGTCGTTTTTAGCTTTTGCGTATCTAATTTTTCTTTCAATTGAATTTTACTCGATATCTTAGTTATTTCATTCATCAAAATTTGGTCAAATTTTTGCTTGGCTTCTTTGCCTACCAATTTGTCTTTAAATATCCTTATACACTCATATCCCCATACCTTAATCAAATCTTCTTGGGTTTTGCATTCGTATCTTAAAAGGCCTATTAACCAGTTAGAGATATCCCTTGGAGTAAATATATAGTGGTGATACATATCAAAAGTATAAGCTATTTTTATATTATTATAAATACTTAAAGAACATTCCGCTAATAAGCTACTCAAGTTCCCGAATTTACCGAGCGTTTCAGAACTTAATATAGCTTTTAAGTATTCCGAATATATCATAATCATTTCTTCGTTTGAAGGATAATCTAAAAATAACATTCGCACGTTTCCGGTAAATCTTGTCGTTATTTCGAATCTTCCTACGGTTGATGACGGATTCATTGACGCTATTATCTGGATTCGTTCTAAGTGCACAAATTCGAGATTTTCGTCATAAAAACCTTGATAAGCGACTATATTTTGCAAAAAGGCGATTAATCTTATAGTATTATACTTATCAGGTTTTGGCAAATTTATATCTTTCAAAAATAGAATTAATTTGGCGACATTTCTTGGTCGTAAGCATTTCCCTTTTGATGTATTTGACATAGTACAATTTTGTACCAATTTTTGAATTATATGTGTACTTGACGTTTGCGACGTGCAATTCAGTGTGGTCATTTGACAACTTCGCATTTGGCTTATTAAATAAGTTATTAATAAGGATTTCCCGGCTCCTTCGGGTCCTACTACAATAAAGGGTTCGTTATTTTCTAGCCATATTTTAAGCGTGTCTAAATTACATTGCACTGAGGTCGTCTTTATTAACGGGTATCCATTACTAAATTGCTTTATATCCGAAATTTCATTTTCGATTTGATTATAATCATAGCTTATCAAATTCTGAGTTTTGGAATCGTAATAAACGTCTAATACATTGCTTAAATTTGAAGGACGTTCCCCACAAACTTTATAAACATCCATCGCGAATTTTTTTCGGTCTTGGATTGTGAGGTTATCTCCGAGGCCTTTAATTATCGCGTCTACGAAACCAATTTTGGAAATATTCGCCGGGTTTATATTTGGGTCTTTAAATATTTGGGAAAATATCGATAAGAAATTATTTATACTTCCATAATTAGTAGTATCTAATTGAAGATTAAATGTTTCTCGGTAATTTTTATATATTTCTTCGAAATAGTTACTAAACCACGTTTTTATTACGTCGCCTTTTTCTGGTAATGTTTTATTTATCCATGAATTATATATCGAGTTTATATCCAGATCTTCTTGGTTCATATAAATAATACCCATTCTCGAAACAGTGGCTGGTGAAGCAAATTTTAACGAATCAGTCTCGAATATGAAATTAACGTTATTCCCGAAATGAATTCTTTCTCCGTTTTGCATCGTCATTAATCTATTATCATCCAAAACGGAATTTAACGCCTCTATCCATTCCGGGTCGACATCACCGTCACAGATAATCCAACATTTAACATCAGACGGCTCTTTTTCTATCTCCCTGGCACACTTGGTCAAGACACCGTAGGTGAATTCACCAGTATCATGATTCATATACCCTAATAGCAATTTCCTATCCATAGCTTTAGGATTTATTATATGTACTACAATTTTTTGATTTAATTTATGGAAAGAATCTTCCAATAATTTCCATATCGCGCTTTTTCCACAACCAGAAGGTCCTACGATAACAACGCCCATTCGTTGTCTACAAGCTTCATAGAATTGGACAACTTTTTTGAATTGACTGTCGATTAATTCGTAATGTAAATCCTTATAAGACTCCATTAAGGCCTTGTTTAGATTGTCATAAACTATATCACTCATGTCAATACCAGGGAAAACGTCTTGGATCAATAAATTAAACAATTGCGAATCTGAAAATGTTAATTTTGATAAGACATTAATTCTTATAGCTTTGATTAAGATAGAAGTTTCTTCCTCATAAGTGGCCACTTTGCCTTCGTTTATGAATAATTGGATTTGTTGTGAAGCAACCGTTAATATCGTTTTCAAAGAACGTAAACCCCAATCATAATGTTGCTGATAAGAAAGGCCTTGTTTACATAGGGTAAAAAGTGTAGTTACTTTTTTGCTTAAAATGTCGCCGTTTTTAAAACCTTCAGCGTATAATAAAGTTTGCGCTATCTGTAAATTATCGGGAACGCTCATCGCAACCGGTCTAAATAATATTTTTAAGTTATCTGGTAACTTAGACCTTCCCCCATAACCCTTTGCCGCGGGGTTCATTGTTACAAAAATCGCAGAATTAAAATCAACTTTTACTTTGAGGTTTAATAAATCAATAGCATCTTTCCTATTTTTTAAGGCGAATTGAATTATTTGAATCTGGATAGAAATCGCCGATAATTGCTCTTCTAATAAACGGTTAAATTCATCAAAGCAACCCCACGCGCCTGATTTGACTAA
>CAMNDS010000106.1 GCA_946535695.1 uncultured Clostridia bacterium
GTTTTTCCAATAATGCATGGTGAATACGCTGAAGATGGACAAATTCAAAAAGAACTTGAAAATTTTGGTATATGTTTCATAGGTTCAGGATCTGAAGCTTGCACAAACATTTATGATAAACAAAATGCCGAGAATTTTTTAAAAAAAAATAATTTTTTTACTGTTCCAAAAATTTTTGTTAATAAAAATTCAGATTTAAAAAGTAAAATTTCAAATTTTTTCAAAGAAAATAATTTAAAAGAATGCATTTTAAAGCCAGTTAGAGGTGGTTCTTCTTTTGGAATCAGACATATGAAAAATATAGACGATGCTGTAAGCTACATAAAAAATAACGAAGATTATAACGATTTTGTGGTTGAAAAACGCTGTTTAGGAAAAGAATTTACGGTTATCGTTTTGCAAAATAAAAATACTCCTGTGGCACTTATGCCGACCGAAATTGAGGTAAAAGACAAAGACAATATAATTTTTGACACAAGGCGCAAATATCTTGCGACAAACGAGACTCATTATCATTGTCCTCCTAGATTTTCAACTGAGATGATAAACAAAATACGTGAAAATTCTGAAAAATTATTTTCTCTTGCAAATGCAAAAGATTTTTTGCGAATTGACGGTTGGATTTTAGAAGATGGTAATTTGTATTTTTCGGATTTTAACCCAATAAGTGGCATGGAACAAAATAGTTTTATTTTTCAACAATCTTCAAAAATCGGTATGACTCATAAAGAAATTCTAAATTTTATAATAAATTCTTGTGCTTTTCGGAATAATATTAAAATCAATAAAAAAAATATTATTAGATCCAAAAATTTAAAAAAAGTCAATGTAATTTTTGGGGGTGCAACTTCTGAACGACAGGTTTCGCTTTTAAGCGGCTCGAATGTTTGGCTTAAATTACTGAAGTCTGGTAATTTAATTGTAACTCCGTTTTTACTTTACAAAGAAGATATGAACCTAAATGACGCTTTGCAAAATTTTAAAGTTTTAAAATTACCATATCATATGGTGTTAAATCATACGGTTGAAGAAATTATTTATCAGTATAGACATGATAATAATGATTTTGATGATTATATAAATAACATAAGAAAAAAATTGAATTTAGTGAAAATTAAATTTGAGCATCCTGAAAGTTTGAGCCTTTTGAATTTTTTAAAAACATGCCAAAAAGATAAAGCATATTTATTTATTGCTTTGCACGGCGGATTTGGCGAAGGCGGGGATTTTCAAAAGATTCTTGAAAAAATGCGGATAAAGTTCAATGGTTCTCGCGAGGCAGTTGCCAAGCTTTGTATGAATAAATTTAACACTGGGAAAACTGTAAATTCTATGAATTTAAAAGGCATCAGGAGTGCCAAACAAAGACTTTTAAATGTCAATTTTGTTCAGAAAAATAAACCTAGTGTGCTTTGGCACCAACTTGTGGAAAAATTAGGCAGAAAAATAATAATAAAACCAAATTGTGATGGTAGTTCGTCGGGAATCGTACCATTAGAAACTGAAAAAGATTTTGAAAATTATCTGAATTTAATAAAAAACAAATCAGAAATTATCCCTAAAAATTTGTTTAAGTCACAAGATAATGTAATAAATATGGGTAAAAATTCTAAAGAGCTTTTAATAGAAGAATTTATTGAAACTGACAAAATTTCCATAAAAAATGGGGAAATAAATTGGGATAAAAAAACAGGTTGGCTTGAGTTAACTGTTGGTATTTTAGAAAAAAATAGAATTTATCATGCTTTGAACCCAAGTATAACTGTAGCAGAAAATATGAGTATACTTAGCGTTGAAGAAAAATTTCAAGGTGGCACTGGAATAAATATAACGCCTCCGCCAAAAGAGATAATTAACGAAAATTTTTTAAGGAAAATCAAGGAAAATCTGGAAATAATTTCGAAAAATATCGGTATAAAAGATTATTGCCGAGTGGATATATTTGCAAATGTTATGACTGAGGAGATAATAATCATAGAATTTAATACCCTACCGGCTTTAACACCATCAACAGTTATATTCCAACAAGCAGCAAAAGAAAACAAATTTACGAATCCATTAAATTTTATTTTAAAAATTGCGAATATTTAAAACAAAAAATATTGTAAAGTTTCTAAAAACAAATAAAATTATCTATTTTGTTTTGATATTATTATTAATTTTTTTTTAATTTTCTTTGTATCATGATAAAAATTACTATTTTCCCATGACAGGCTATTTACATTTTTACAATTATATGGTATATTATGAAATAATATTGTTATTAAGGGAGGCGATTGTATGATTACCAAAATCAAAGTTTGTATTTCAGATGACGAAAATGATTTTTTGGAAGGAATTTCCAAGTTATTTCCCAAATATGGATTATCTTGTAATTTTGTTATAAAAGATGGGTTAAAAGTTATTCAGGATATTGAAAATGGCAATCCGGATTTTGCGGTCATTAATTTATTTATGCCAAAATTAGATGCAATTGGTGTTATGAATAAAATTCATAAAAAACATGATATAAAAACTAAATTTATTATTTTGTCACATTTTATCAATAAAACCATAGAAAAAGAGATAATAAGCTCCGGCGCGGTATTCATAATGGTTAAGCCTTTTGAAATCCCAGAGCTTGCGGATAGGATCGTGCAGATGTCAAAATTTTCGGAACAAAATTTAAATACATCGGAGGTTAAAGAAAATACTGAGATTAAGGTCACAAAGATTTTACACCAAATAGGTATTCCTGCACATATAAAAGGCTATCATTATCTGCGTAATTCGATTGTTGAATCCGTAAACAATCCAGAAATAGTAGATTGTATAACAAAAAGTTTATATCCTATGGTTGCCAAAAGATATAAGACTACTTCGTCAAGAGTAGAACGCGCGATTCGCCATGCTATCGAAATTGCATGGGATAGAGGGAATTTTGACGTTTTAAACAATTATTTTGGATATACTGTACATAGTTTAAAAGGCAAGCCAACAAACTCGGAATTTATTGCTATGATTAGTGATAGATTGCGTTTGCAATTTAGTAAAATTATTAAAGCTTAATTTTTTTTGCTCAAGAATGGTTATTTTATATAAAAAGTGTTGACATTTTAAAAAAAATATTGTACAATAATATCAGGTTCTGAAAAATATTTAATTTTAGAGCCTGAAAAATTTTAATAAAGAAGGTGATAGGTATGGAATGGATTGTGAAGAAAATAAATAAATTTTCTGCAGACAAATTAGCTAAATTGGAAAAAGAACGAATAGATACTAATATGAATATCACAACTGTTAAAGCAATACTTAATGGCACAAAAATTACCTCTAGCGACGTAATCCAAACTGTAAATAAATCAAATATAGAAGTGGAAGATAAAAAAGTAGAAAAAAAAGTGGCACAAGAAATTGCAAAAGCAGACCCAGCTAAAAAAATTATATTAGATGAGGTATTAGGCCAAAAAGCAATAATTAAAGGAATAAAAGATTGTGTAAAATTGGGTCAAAAAGATCTTCGTGAATATTTGGATAACGATGTAATCAAAAAAATTCTTGAAAATAAAAATTTTTATAAAAAATATAAAAAATCATTACAAATTAAAGATTGGATTGATAATTTGTTAAAAATTCCAATGAATGATGATAAATTTTCTGAAAAATTAGGCCAGTCTGGCTCTGATATCAGAGATTTACTTTATAAATCTAAAAAATACAAACTTGAATCATGGCTTGCAATTTTTGGACCAGCATCTAAGAAAGATAAAACAAGCAAGAATATAAACAAGATAAATGAAGCTTTAAATAAAAAGCTAAATAGAATATTAAAACATCTTAAACGTGGTTTTTGGGACGATTATGCGGAGATGACGCCAGACGAGTTAAGAAAA
>CAMNDS010000107.1 GCA_946535695.1 uncultured Clostridia bacterium
GAATTCACATTAGTTTTATCTCCAACAGACTTGTCGTAATCAAATTCACCACTTCTCATACGCACAGGACTGACTCTGTTTTTTTGATCTTTATTATTTGCTTCCATACCAGAAACATTGGGATTTAAACTAATCAAACTAAAAAAAATCGCTGCCAAAGACTTAGAAATATGCTTTTTCAAATGATACCTCCATAAAATAAAATTTAATAACTAACATTTAACGACTTTTGAAAATAAAATTTCATGTTCCCATGTGAAGTACCACCTCCAAAGCTTTCCTAAAGAGTAATAGATTATACAAAAATAAGCAAGTATGAATCTGAAATTTTATCAAAAAAATCAGAGAAATTGACAAAATACGACATTTAGAAATAAAAATTAGAGTTTTTCGACATTAAATATCACAAATTGATATTTGCAAAGTGGTCCAAACATGATATAATGTACAAAATATCAAAGTTTTGCCTTGAATACAGTTTTTGCAGTAAATAATGCAAAAAAATAAGAATTTTGCACTATAATTAGAGGGGCAAATTTTGTCATATAAAATATTTTGTTAAACAAAGGGTTTTATCGTTGGCTCGAAACGAACCATTTGCAAATACGGTTGTAGTTATTGTTTTGAAATTAATTCATCTTTCTAAACATAAGTGGCTGTAGTGAGTGGCTTGCAGTAGAACCCCAGCGGATGATGTCTCTAGTTTAAACGAAGAGAGGTTAGGCTTTTTTGAGTGGCATGATAAGCTGCTGGGAAAAAAGTCAATCTCTTATAAAAAAGACAAAAACCGAGCTCCATAAACTAAACTATGAAATTGACTTTCATAAACGAAGCAAAAAGCGTAGTAAAAAGCGTAGTAAAAAGAGCAGTAAAAAGCGAAGTACAAACCGCA
The DNA here is from genome assembly GCA_946535695.1 of uncultured Clostridia bacterium. Classification (GTDB taxonomy): domain Bacteria; phylum Bacillota; class Clostridia; order Oscillospirales; family Acutalibacteraceae; genus Improbicoccus. Next base: position 893 of record CAMNDS010000107.1, read on the forward strand.
GACATATATAAACAAAACAAAACTAAAAGAAAATACTGCTAACGCAGTACAAAAGAAAACTACGTGCGGGCGTTCAAAAGCGTTTTGTTAACGAAAAGTAATTTTGAAAAACTTGAAGCCAAGTACTTTCAAAAATTTGAAACCGTTATTAGCTGCCTTTTGAGCTATGTCGAGTTTAAGTGCTTAAGGCAAGGCATTTACTACTTGGCATCCCAAAAATGGATGGTTTTGGTTTATCAGGACAAAAAATTTTATGGAATTTTTAGTCAGCAACTCGGCAGTAAATAGCAACAAATTGGTATTTGCAAAGTTCTCTGAGTGTGATATAGTGAGTAGAGTGGCAAAATTTTGCCCTTTAGTTATTTAGCTCTAAGTCTTGACATGATAAGTTTTATAACGTCTTTAGATTTGCCGAATGCTTTTGACGAATGGCTCGAAAAAAGTTCGTTCTTAACGTGCTGAATAGATATTTGGTATGAGCTGGCTGCACTTTATAACAAGTTCGGACGGCAGAATGGGCTTCAGTAGATAACCTGAAGTTAATGTGGATGAGGCAAATCAACAGCAAAAATGCTTTAATAACCAGAAAATAGCAATTTAGGTAATTAATTCACTGGTAAATAGTCCAAAAAAAGGTAACAAATTTGAACCAGAAATTGCACTATAAATTGCACCAAAAACTGCACCAAAAGTTGCACCACAAATTGGACCCATAACAGAGATAAGAGTAAGAGTAAAGAAAATACTGCTAACGCAGTACAAAAGAAAACTGCGTGTGTGAGTTCAAGAGCGTTTTGTTAACAGAGAATGAGTTTTGAAAAGTTTGAGGCTCGATGTCCTCGAGAGTTTGAAGCCGTTGTTAATCGCTTTTCGAGTTATATCGAGTTTGGGTGCTCAGGCATCTTATCATTTGGCAACCCAAAAATGAGTATTTTTGGAATCTTGCGAGCAAAAACGCGAAGAAAGTTCTTCGGAATTTTTAGCTATCAACTCGGCAGCAAATAGCACCAAATTGCTATTCCCAAAGCATCCCAGGTGTGGTATAGTGTGTAAAGTGGTAGAATTTTATTTGGCTCCAAATCTTGAAATAACAGCTCTTTGGAGCACTTTATTTAAAAGTTTCTCTCCGGCAACCGCCGGAGGGAGTGTATTTTAAACGCTGTTTTTTAATTTATGCGAGGTGATTAAGTTTATCAATAACGAACTAAAAATTCAAAAAATTAGCATAAATGACATCAAGATGTACGAAAATAACCCGAGAAACAACGACGAAGCGATTAAATACGTCGCCAACTCGATAAAAAAATTTGGGTTTAAAGTTCCTGTCATAATTGACAAAAACCACACAATAATTGCAGGACACACGAGATTCAAGGCTGCAAAAAAGCTCAATATCGAAAATCTTCCGTGTTTGATTGCTGATGACTTAGATGACAATCAGATCAAGGCTTTCAGACTTGCTGATAACAAGGTTTCTGAGTTTTCTGATTGGAATTTTGAACTTTTGAACCAAGAACTTGCAAAACTGACAGATTTTTCAATGTCCGATTTTGGATTTGAAAGCCTTGAAAAAATTGATTTTGTCGAAGATGTCATTGAAGATGAAGTTCCAGAAATTCCTGAAGAGCCTAAGGCAAAATATGGAGATATTTACAAACTTGGTAATCATCGATTGATGTGCGGTGACAGCACGATTTTTAACGATATCGAAAAACTCATGAATGGGAATCTTGCCAATCTTTTGTTAACTGATCCACCATATAACGTTAATTACAAGAGTAAATCAACGAATATGCAGATTAAAAATGACAACCAAAACGAAGATTCTTTTTACCAGTTTTTGTATGATTCGTTCTCAAATATTTACAGTTTTTTAAAAAATGATGCCAGTTTTTATGTTTGGTATGCCTCAAAAGAAGTTGTTAATTTTTCAAATAGCTTGAAAAACGCAGGTTTTGACCTCAAGCAAGAGCTGATTTGGAATAAAAATAGCCTGGTTATGAGCAGATGCGACTACCATTACAAGCATGAGCCTTGCCTTTATGGCTGGAAAGCCTCTAAAAAACATAATTGGTACGGAGATCGAAAGCAGACAACAGTTGTGGATTTTGATAAGCCTCTGAAAAATGATTTGCACCCGACGATGAAGCCTGTCGGGCTTTTTAATTACCAAATTCAGAATTCGTCGAAGCCAGGCGATATAATTCTTGATATTTTTGCAGGTTCTGGAACGACTTTAATGGCCTGCGAACAGAACAATCGCAAGGCTTTCCTGATGGAACTCGATCCAAAATATGTCGACGTTATTATCAATCGCTGGGAAAAATTCACTGGAAAGAAGGCGGAAAAATTATGAAATTGATCACAAGGGTAGCCATGAAACATGAATGAAAAAAATTTAGTGCCTATAAGCTCGAGAGAAGCTCGAGAAATAAAGCAAATGGGAAAAAAAGGCGGAAAAAATTCTGTTATAGCTCGTCGTAAAAAGAAAGAAGAAGCTAAGCAAAACGAAAAATTGGTAGATATTTTAAAAAAAGTAATTTTTTCCGAAGTCAAATCAGAAGTTGTCAAGAAAAAAATCAGAGAACTCGGCATTGAAGGAAGCAATTATTTCACTGCTCTTTGTGCAGTTTCAACAACAAAAGCTATGCAAAAAGGAGATTTTAATGTAATTTTTAAAATGATTGAGCTCATTGATAAGTCTAATCTTAATAGCTTTCAAACTGAAGAAAGTGAATCATTTAATAATTTAATTGGAGCAATCAAAAATGTTCGAAAAATTGAACCCGAGGCAGAATGAATTTTTAATAGATGTAATCGACGAAAAAACCTCAAGAATCAATATATTGCAAGGGTCTGTCCGGAGCGGCAAAACGTACGTGAGTTTGATTGCCTGGCTGATTTTAGTG
>CAMNDS010000108.1 GCA_946535695.1 uncultured Clostridia bacterium
AAGAAAGGCGAAACACAATGGAAACTTATGATGATATCCAACTTTGGGACGATTGGTATTTAGAATATATGTATAAAAAGATTGTCGCAGAAATCGAGCGCAGAAAGGAAACCAAAAATGAAATACGTAGTAGATTTTGAAGGTTGGATTGTTGTTGAAGCAAAAAATCGTGATGAAGCGCAGGATATTTTTTATGAATGGGCAGGCGACATTCAAGATGATACATCTATAAGATGGAAGAACATTTTACAGTACCCCGCTTTTAAATGTGAAGGCGTCGAAGAGGAGTAATCCTCTTCTTCTGCCCGGGCGCAAATCGGAAAAAATGATAAAAAATTTTTCTTGACTTTTTTCGTGTCTTGTGATATACTTAATCTATCAAATGAAGGGAGCGTCCTAAAAATGAATTTTTTGGTACTTGACACTGAGGCGACCAACGGTCTTGAAGAGCCGCTTGCATATGATATTGGGTGGGCGGTTATTGATGAAGATGGCGAAGTCTTAAAAACGGAAAGCTACGCTGTTGCTGAAATTTTTCTTGACAAAGAGCTGATGGAGCAGGCGTATTTTGCTGAGAAGATTCCGCAGTACTGGGACGAAATCAAAAACGGCGACCGCAAGCTCGCGCGCATGAGCACGATTTATCGCTCTCTTAAAGCTGATTGTGAAGCCTATGGGGTCACAGAAATTTACGCTCACAACGCAAGATTTGATGACTTAAGCCTCAAGCTTACGCAGCGTTTCATCAGCGGTTCAAAATATCGGTACTTTCTGCCGTATGGCTCGAAAATCTGCGACACGTTAAAAATGGCAAGAAAAGCTTTCGGCAACGATTCCGAATACCGCGATTTTTGCGACACAAACAATTATAAAACGCCGAGAGGTCAGTACAAAATGACTGCAGAAGTCCTCTATCGGTTTATCAGCGGTCAAAACGATTTTGAAGAAGTTCACAAAGGTCTTGATGATGTGCTGATTGAAAAAGAAATTTTAATCGAGTGTAGACGGCGCGGTGTAGTTGATGGGGCACTCTATGAGTGACCCCACCGCCCGGGCAAAGTTAGTCTATGCTAACTTAAAAAATTTTTAAAAAGCACTTGACTTTTCTCGGCTTTTGTGGTATTATATATAGTGTCGAGGGGAGATAGACCGAAACCTTCTGCGGAAGAGTTTCAAAGGTGGGTATACAAGGGCTTCCCAAACACTCAAAATAATAATTGTACAATAAAATTTGAGAAACCCCTTGACAATCCTCTTAAAATGTGCTATAATAAAGCTACCAAAAGAAAGGAAGGTATATAGAATGGCTACTTCTCGTAAATCTCTTCGTGACTCTCTCCGCACCGCTTATCTTGAGCGCATTATCGAACTCTTTCGCGTAAATGGCGAGGAGGTCCTGCGGACTGGCTCTAATGAAATCGCCTTCCCCTGCGTGGATACCGAAGGCAACGACGAATTCATCGTCGTTACTGTCAAGGTGCCGACTGGCGAGCGTGGCGGCGAACCCTATGACGGCTATGGCGAAGCCGAAGCCTACGCTATGAAAGTAGCGGAAAAGGAAGAAAAGGCGAAGGAAGCCGCCGCCAAGAAAGCCGCCAAGATTGCCAAGGACGAGGCTGACCGCAAGGCGAGAGCCGAAGCCAAGGCGAAGGCTAAGGCGGAAAAGGGAGAGTGAAAACTCTCCTGCAGTTGAAAGGGGTGCAAACCCCTTTCTTTTTTTATGTCGAGTTAGCATGTGCTAACTTGCCCGGGCAATCGACCCGGGCGCGCATCCATAACCTTTCATTATAACATAATTTTCTTTTTTTGTCAAGTCTCATTTTTAAAATTTTTTGTCTTCAACTCCCGCGGCCGCAGAGTCTTCAGTGTACAGACCTTAATTACCCGGGCGTCAAATTTTTCCAGATGTCAAATTTCTAGGCAGCTGCGAAATCAAATTTTCATAGCAGCTGCAGCTGGGAGCTGCAAAAATCAAATTTTTACTGAGCTGCGATTGCGCCCGGCTGTCAAATTTTAAAAATTTTTTATTTTTAAGCTGGAAAAAAGTTGAAAATTTTTTTAATTTATATTATAATAAAAGGGGAAATATAAATATAAATATATTTTATATCACAATTTTCTGCAAATTTCAAATTTTCAGCGCGCATTAAAAAAGAAGGAGCTTTTCAGCTCCTTCTTTGTGCATTGAGTAGAAGTTATGCGCGCACATAACCTCTCTGGGTACCCTTACCCTTAATCTTGACGTCAACCTTGTTGACCTGGCCAGCTTCGACGAGCGCCTTCATAAGGGACGGAACAGACTGCGGCTTAAGCTCAAGGCCTGCCTCTTCGATAAGCATCGTCGCCGTCTTCGGCTCATCGGTGACAACGGCATAGAGCGCCTGACGCAGAGGCTCCTTCTCCGCCTGCTTCACGGCCGACTTCTCAGCCATCTTGGCGCGCCGCACTTCGTTGGTGTGGTTTAACTTGTCGATCTCAGCCTTGGCATACTCGACCAGCTCTTCGTTCTCGGTTGCGATAACAGCGTTCAGAAATTCACGGTAGTTAGAATACATTGTTTTTTGTCCTTTCGTTTTATAATTTTTTTTATTTTATTTTTCATGAGAGTTAATTGGGTTTTTTCAATTCCCTCTCTCATTTTCTATATATAGTATATCAGATTTTTCTGATTTTTTCAAATTTTCAGTCGTTTTCTTTTTCTTCTGAGCGGTTCGGGTCACATTCGAAAGCGATAAAAAGTTCACCACCTGCCGCATAGTCGGCGCTAAACCACGCATGCGTCTCTAAAATTTCAAGATAAGTCTGAAGCGAACTGATCGCCATCTCATTTTTTTCGATTAAATTCCTAGATTCTTCAATTGACTGCTGATAGTCCGAATATTTATCTATCAGTTCATCAGCTGCAAGGCTGGCGCCTTGTAAGAATTTGAGTGCGCGCCTATCAAAAGTAAGCTGCTTACGATAGGATTTAATTTCATCCTGCAAACCGTCAATCGCTTCGATTAAGTCGTCAGTTTCAAGGCGCCGGAAGGATTCCCATTTAAGACGATCCTGGAGCTGCTGGAAGATAGGAGTAGAACGACTCCAAGATTCCAATTCGATATACGGACCGCCGCTGCGTGAACGAATATAGAAGGTAATGTAAGCTGACATAGTGTGTCTCCCTATTATAAGCCGGCTTCGAAGCCGTTTTCAAATCTCTCTTTCATTTTCTATATATATTATAATATATATTTAATATTTTTTCAAATTTTTTCTCGAAATTTTTTCCGATTTTTTGGAAAATTCCACGATTTTTCCAAGCGACGAAAAATTTTCAAAAATTTTTTTCCGAAAAATTTGACTTTCTGGTAAGTTGCGGCCAGAGACCAACCCTATGTATACCAAAATTCAAAGATCGATTTGTCACCCGACAAACCGTTCCCCATTTTTCACGTACCCGTAATTATAAGCCGGCTTCGACGCTTTTTGGACACGTTCTGCTTTGAGGGTCTCCGGGAACTATTCCGGCCCACCGCCCCTTCGCACGCGCCTTCGGCGCTAAGCTCGGGTCGTCGTTCCGTGATAGGTTCCCTCTGACAAACGGGGGGCATAGGTCGGGGTCGGGTACACTCTGGCGGGGCGCTTCGCGCCGCCACCAGCCCATAAGCTCTATATATATTAAAATTATAATTCTCTTATACGTTTATAAGTAGATTTCTTCGGAAGATTCTCGAAAATTTTGGAAAATTTCAGATTGAGAAATTTTCTGGCTTTGAGGGCGGCCGAGGCATATC
>CAMNDS010000109.1 GCA_946535695.1 uncultured Clostridia bacterium
GAGGTGCTGCTGCATTTCTTGTGGTTGCTTCCGCGATTGGTTTTACAATTTGGGGCGTTACTCGCAATAAATATAAAGATGTTGATCCTTATAATGTCGATCAAAACAAAGGCCATAATCAAAGTGATGATAAACAAAATAAAAGTGATGATGGTAAAAATAGTGAACAAAATAGCAAGCAACAAGAAATGGCTAAAAAAAATATGGAAATAATTTATAAAAAGTTAAGAGAATGTGAAAAAAATGATAACTTGTATTATAAAGAAGCAATAGAAGCTTTAGAATATTTCAAATCGAAAAAATCAGACTTAATTCAACAACTCAAAAAACAAAATGATTTTAGTAGTTCGAATAAATTAAGTGCTCTAAATTATTTCTTTGATGTTATAGATGGTAAAAAAGAGTTACAAGATGTTGATGATGTGTTTGAACGTAGCATCATGATTCAAAATTTTGATCCTGATCATGAATTTTTTCGCATTGTTGTGTATGCTGATAAAAGGTGTGTTGTACAAATTGTATTTAATTATAATGATACAAGTGTTAACTCACAAGGCAAATTTAATGTTCATGTAAAGTAGTTTAAAAGAAATAGATGTTTTCTTTGGATATGACGGGGAAGATTGATGTGTGTCTTTTATATTGCTATATTTGTACATAGAGATAATCTTCTGTTTACTATTTTTGTTCATTTTTAACAATGCTATTTTTTGAAAGATAATTAAAAATTAATTTTGAGATTGTAATGTTAAACAATAACCTAATTGTTGTAAGTAAAATTATATTGGACCACATTTTATTAATAAAAATTTCTTTTGGTACATTATAACAATTTATCCACATATAATAACTAATTGGAGCTCTTATTACAATATTACAAATTATGGCGGCAGCAGCAAACCAAGCAAAATTTTTTTGATATTTATTGTAAATATTGATAAAAAATACCACTACCGATGTAGACATTCTTAATGCAAATGCCGATAATAAAACCGAATCTCCGGTTAACATTCTAATTATTGAAACTACAAAAAGCGATGTGATTCCGTGTTTTACACCAAGTAAAAAACTTAAAATAAAAATTGGTATATCTGAAAAATCTAGTTTGAAAAACGTTAAAAATGGAAGCCTTAAATTAGCAATAGTAGCTAAAATTATTGAGAAAGCTGACATCAATGCAGTGATAGCAATTTTTTTAGAATTAATATTACTCATATCGCTTAAATATGTTTAGCTTTTTTACTAAAATCCATGCAAATAATATATTAACTATGTTTTTAATTAAATTATAAGGGATCACAACTGGAAGCATAATTGATTTTATAAATTCTGGTGATATAGAATGAAATTTAGTCCAAAAAAAATAATTTACAGGAATTTTTATAACCAAAGAAAATAACACAGCCAAAACAAAATAAACTATAAAGTTCTTTTTTTGTTTATGATAAAGACCCAGAAATAACACCGCAACCAAGTTTATCATGCGCATTACAAACCCTGTCCAACCAGCCGAACTGAAAAAAATTGCTCGTATGAACGATACAACAAATAATGTTAATCCACCGTCCCAAAAACCAAAAGTTAAAGTAGATATAAAAATCGGAATGTCTGATATATCGAATGTAAGCATATGCGGCATAAATGGTACTCTAAAATAATGGCTGATAAATGCCAACCAAAAAGAAACTGCAGCCAACAAGGCGTTTATTGCTAACCTTTCGGTGCGCGAATGTCTGGTTATTTTCATAACATTTTAACTATTTAAATAAATCTTTCTGTTTTCTATAGAAACAATCAAAACAAAGTGGTTCATATATATTTTTATCCAAACAAATTGTATTTTTATTATCGGAATTTCTAAAATTAAATATCGATTTTTTTCTACAAATTTTACACATACTAGGAATTTCTCGTATGGAATCCGCTAAAGCGAAAATATATTTTGCGCCTTCAAAAATATTGCCTTGAAAATCTGTTCTGAGACCATAACAAAACGCTGAACGCCCATTTGTGCAAAAATTTCGAATATGTATAACTTCCTCTTTGGATAAAAACTGCGCTTCATCAACTATTAATATGTCAACGGTGCTCGGAATATTTTCGGGGAGCGGCACGGCGTCGAGCCTAAGCCCTGAGCGAGAATCGATAAATTTTACATCTAAAGATTTGGGCAGAGCCAACAAGACTTCCAAATTTCGTTCTCGAAACTCATAAGCCTTATTTATCGCATATGCCGATTTGCCTGCTCCCATGGTTCCAAAGAAAAAATAAAATTTTGACATAACAATCCTCAATTTTTTTTAAAATAGTCCGCCCAAACCAATATCATCATCATCATTATTATTATCTTCTTTGTAAATATTTTGGCTGTCTGAGTTCTCTTTTTTATCATTAACTTCATCATCACCGGGTTCTTATCTACCGGGCTCAGTTAAGGAGTTAATTTTTATTGAATACTTATTTGTACCAATAGATTTACTTTTCTTATCTATTAAATTATAAGTCGCTTTAAGTTGTGTTAAATCATCTGAAACTTCAAAATTAGCCTTAAATAATCTTAAACAATCATCAGTAGCACTTAAAGTCCCATCATCTACCGAAGCACCACAATCATCTAATATTCCATTAATCTTTTTATCATCATATTTACGTCCTCCATCTTTACTATAATCTTGAAAAAATGTTTTTGAATGTTCATTCTCAGTTTCTAACTTTGGTACGATAGCATACTCAAATTCATCCAACATGTTATTAAATAAATAAATTTTAAATCCTTTTTCATTAATGCTATCATCATGTTTTTTAGGCAAATTAATACAAAAATCGTAATTAACTCCATCATCTTCTTTTGCTTCAAGATGCATATTATTTTGCTCTTTGTCAATTTGCAATTTAATACTTAACTTTTTTTTGCCACGATATCCTTCATATGTTATTTCTCCGCTTTCTGAAACCTTACCAAAAGTTAATGCAAATGTGCAATAAGCTAAAAATTTATTAGTATCTGCAATGCAATTTGGTTGTGAAGACGAATAAAAGTTCTGGATATCCAAGATATAGTTTGCCCCATATTCTTTATTAGGTTTATAAAACGACCTTAAAACATCAAAGTATTCTTTTTTTATGGGATCTTCAACTGGTTTTTGATTACCATTGTCAAGTTTTTCTTTATCACCAAAAAGTTTTGTTAAACCATAAATTCCAGCTCCAAATACTCCCAGGCCAAAAATTGTTCCTACGGCTATTAATACTTTTTTCAAATTTGATGATCTTTCAATATTTGTTCTTTGAAGTGCTACCTTATTAACAGGCTTTTCTATAGCACCTGCCTTTCCACATATTGATGCCAATAAACACGCCACCGCTAAACCTTTTTTGTTTCCTCTTTTATTCTTCGCCATATATATCATCCCCTTAAAAATTTAAAATTTACATGTTACCGCTGACCACACTATTTGTTTTATCAAAAAAATTATAATTTGTCAAGTACTTTAATTTTTTTACGGCAAATAATTTTTTTATCATTCTTTCTTTTAAAACTGGAGTTGGCACAGCATCAGGTAATCAACAAGGAGTAGCCGAAACTAAATAGATGGGGTTATATTATGTTAAAAAGCAGCCTCCGGCATTGCCGGAGGAATAGTATAAGCCATTTGTGTTTCTATATTTGTACACGGATATAACCTTATATTATTATTATCTATCTGTTTTTAGCAGTGCTTTCTAAGAGTCTTGTATTGACTTTTCAAAATTGTTTTGATAAATTTTAAACATC
>CAMNDS010000110.1 GCA_946535695.1 uncultured Clostridia bacterium
GAGAAGTTAAGGAAAACGATATTTTTGTTGCAATAAAAGGCGAAAATTTTGACGGACATGATTTTATACCTCAAGCTTTTCAAAATGGTGCTTTGGCGGTTATTACAGAAAAAAATTTTGAACTTGATAAAAATCTTGAAAATCAAAAATTTGTTCTTATAGTTGAAAATTCAATTTTAGCTTTGCAAAAAATTGCCAAATTTTATAAATCAAAGTTTCATGTTAAAGTTATAGCAATAACCGGCAGTGTTGGCAAAAGTACTGTTAAAGAGATGCTTGCTTCAATTCTTTCGCAAAAATTTAATATTATTAAAAATCAAAAGAATTTTAACGGCCAAATTGGCGTGCCGCTTACAGTTTTTAACTTAACTGATGAAACACAGTTTATGATTTGCGAAGTTGGCGTTAGCATGCCTGGAGAAATGAAAAAACTTGCCGAGATTTTAACGCCTGATTATGTTATTATAAACAATATTGGAATTTCACACATAGGTAATTTTAACAATATAAATAATATAGCCAAAGAAAAATTTGATATTTTAACTTTTTCGGAAAAATACAAACTTTTTGTTAATTTTGATAATCCAGAATTAATGAATTTTATTAATAATCAAGAAAATAATTTAAAAATTGAAAATTTTAAATTTTTTGATTTTGATTCAAGATGTGGTTACAAAGCCGAAAACGTGTCGTTACTAGATGAAAAAACCGAATTTATTTTTGTAACTAAAAATTATAAAGCTCTGATAAATTTACCATATGTTGGAATGCATTTTGTGTATAACGCTTTAGCAGCGCTTTCCGTGGCAGTTGAATTAGAGATACATATTGACGATATAAAAGATGGTATAAGTAATTTTAAAAAACTTGCTATGCGACAGGATATAATTAAAATGCCGAATTTTATAATAATAGACGATTCTTATAATTCAAGCCCTGATTCGATTAGGGCCGCAGTGAACACCTTTAAAAATATAAAGTCTGATGGACAAAATATTTTTGTTATGGGAGATATACTGGAACTCGGAAATTATTCACAGAGTGTTCATTTTGAACTTGGCAAATTTATCGCTTACAGTGATGTTGATTTTTTAATAACGATCGGAACTGAAACAAAATTTACATGTGAAGGCGTTAAAATTTCCGGCAGTAAATTAAATTTTAAGCATTTTGATAATAATCAAAAAGTTGTTGATTTTTTGTGTGAGTTTTTAAAAGATAGAAAAGGGGATAAGATTCTTGTTAAGGGCTCAAGAGGCATGAAAACGGACGAAATCGTAAAAGAACTTAAAAATAAATTCAAAAATAATAATAATAATTATGAAAAAAATTGAAATTTTTACAGACGGTGCCTGCAGTGGTAATCCCGGACCGGGAGGATGGGCAGCGATTTTAAAATATAAAGATAATGTCAAAAAAATTTCAGGTTTTGTCCCGAATACGACTAATAACAGGATGGAAATTTTAGCACTTATAAATGCTTTGAGCATCTTAAAAGAAAGCTGCGAGATAACGGTATATAGTGATTCGAAATACGTTGTAGATTCTATAACAAAAAATTGGGTTTTAAATTGGCAAAAAAATAACTGGCTCAGAAAAAATAAAAAAGTGCCAAATTCTGATCTTTGGTACATTCTTTTAAATATTATTAAAAATCATAAAATTAATTTTATATGGGTCAGAGGTCACAATGGGCACCTCGAAAATGAAGAATGTGATAAAATGGCAGTCAATGAAATAGCAAGAAACAAATATATTACGCGATAAAATAGACTTTTTTCGAAACTGAAAAATTAAACTTAGAATACTCTCTCCGACATCGCCGGAGAGAGATTAAATATTCTTTTAAAAATTAAAATACTTTTTTCTTAAAGCTACGCTCAATGGTAAAGCTCCTCCACTGTAAAATAACAATAATGCTAATAAAGCTTCGTTTTTGCCGGTTTTTATCTTTGATGAAGACGAACTAGAATTACTTGATTTGTTTGAACTACTCGAATTACTTGAGCTGCCTGAACCACCTGGAGTCGTATCTTTTTTCGAATCTTTTTGCATACTTTCAGTAATTTTTTTCATTTCATTACTCATATATTCTGCAAGTTGATCCTTTTCTTCTTGAGATAATTCATCATATGCTTTTGTTATTGCCTCTTCGGCAACTTTTGCTAATTCTGTATCTTTTGCATCGGGATGTTCGGCTAAATAATCTGCTTTTGCTTTTTCGCCAATTTCATTTAATTTATCTAAAATATCTCTTGCTTTTTGTTCATCGTATACGGCATATTGTGAAAAATGGTCAAGTTCCAAACGAACAAAGTGTTTTTTCACGCCGTTTATTTCTTCTTCTACGATTTTTGTCGTTCTTTTTTCAGCTTGGTCGCTCCAAATGGCTCCAATGTCACTCATATCCCAATCTCTGCCAAGTTCGATATAAACTTTAATTTTTTTGCCATCAAAAGCACTTACTTGTTCATAGTCGCCACTTTCAGTTTTTTTATAGGCATCAAGTTCAAAAATCCAAATTTTGTCATCTTCAGGAATTATTTTTAAAGTACTTAAGCCTTTAGTAGCTTCTTTTAATTTTTCTTTATATTCTGGATCACGACTGTTATACCATTGAACCGAAACTACCGAACCTTCGGGCAAGGCGGGGTTATCTTTGTCGGAGTTTTCAAATCCATACCAAGCATCTGTACCGCCCGACGCCTCACGAAGCCAAGAAATTCCGCTGTTTTTTAAAACTACACTGGTTTTACCATTTTTTTCATAAAATGTGTGGTCTCCAAAAGTTATTGGCTCACCAAATTTTTCTTTAATTTTTTCCTCTTCAGGTGAATAAGTTGCAACTTCTATTTCAAAAGTTTCCGGAGCTATCGTAGCATCAGTCGGTGTAAACTCTGCCGTGCATTTGTCGTCAGTGATATCACTTGGTACTCCCCAGGTACCTTCAACTTCATTGTCATTTTCTATTTTTTTAACTTTTAGATTTGCAAGTTCGGTTTTAACTGCTTCTTTCTTTGCACTTTCATCAGTTATGCTACCGTCAATACGAACTTTGTTGTTGTCAAGTTTCAGAGTAGTTTGTGTTGTAACTTTATCTGCTACTGGTTTAGTTGTAGTGAAATAAGTTTTTGCATTTGCTAAAGTACTTCTATTAACAGCTTTTCCGTCTGATGTTAATACAGTCAGAGTACTAAGCTTTTTGCCGCCTAAACCCGGCAAAGTTCCTTCTACAGTTACATTACCTACTTTATCGTCACTTGTATCGGTGTTAGTATACCCCTGGATAGTTAAATTTTCTACACCGTCTGTTATTAGCTGAGTATTGATTTTGTTCACTACATCATTTTGGCCTTGAGTTTGAGTTGAAATTTTTAAATTTTTTATTTCCTCATTAGTTTTTGCTGTTGTATCGTCTTTAGCAATTTTAGCTTCACCACCGATGTTTTCACGTCTTAATGCATAAGCTTCTAAATTATTCGTTCCAGGACCACCTTCGCGGTAGTAAAGTACGTCTTCTTTTTCATCATATTTCTTTAATTCTTCACTAATCTCTTTTGATATTGTCTTACCACCACTTTTAGCGTCTACTGTTGTATAATTTGCTGCGTCGTTGGTGTCAATTACTGCTTGAGCATGTAAAGCCCCAAAGCCGAATGCAGCAATTGCGCAGAAAAACGACATTGCCAAAAATTTTTTCATAAAATTTAAAAAACTACCAAATTTACTTTCTGTGTTATTTTCAATATTTTTTTCAATATTTTCTTTCAT
>CAMNDS010000111.1 GCA_946535695.1 uncultured Clostridia bacterium
AGCGAACATTCCCCTGAGCTTTAAAGTAACAGATTCACCCCATTCTTCAAATCCATGGACTATAACTTCGGTATCAGTATGAGTATAAAATTTATGTCCCACAGACTCGAGCTGATGTTTAAGTTCCAAAAAATTGTATATTTCGCCGTTGAAAGTCAAAACTAGATTATTGTTTTCGTTATATATAGGCTGTCTGCCTTCGGAAACATCTATGATGCTAAGTCTTCTGAACCCCATTGCAACGTCATTATCAACAAAAAAGTTAACATCATTCGGGCCTCTGTGAGTTATAACTTCGGCCATTTTTTCTATCACTTTTACTTCGTCATCAATTTTCCCAACAAATCCGCAAATTCCACACATTTTAAAGTCTCCCATATATCATATGAGCGGATGATAACACTAAAAGTCGTTTTTTTCAATAACAAGCGCTAAGGGAATTGCAAAAACTGGATATAAAAACTCTCCAGCGCCGCCGAAGAGAATATTTGTTACCAGTTTCAGAAGAAGTCTAATTAATAGAAAATCATCTTTTTTAATCGCTATTGCCAAAAAAGCAGCCTCCGGCGTAGCCGGAGGAAATGACGTAAATCCTTTATATTGCCATATTAGAATGAAAATAATTTTTTATGAAACTATTACTCCTTTAGCAAAGATTTGCCACCATAAACAAACTTGCAATTTTGATTCTTAGTAACAACTAAAAACAAATTAGTAACCGCAAGATATGGATTCTTAACAGTGAATTCTAACATGAAACAGCCTTCACATTCTTCATTTTCATTCACCTTTACTTGACCATTTAATAAACAATTAATTATCATGTATCCCGCTTCTTTGTCATATTGACTAATGAAATTATCAGAGAGAATATTATCTTTTGTACTCGCCATTTTTGTAAAAATGCTTTTAAGCTGTACTTCATCAAATGGTAAATTCTTTTTTTTGGCCACAGTTTTAAGCTCGCTTAATAAAATGTTAAATTTTTCTTCTTGTTCCTGGGATAAACCATTATTACTTTTAATAATATTAATTTCCTTGTTCAAAATTGGATTTTTATCGACTTTTTTATTCTTACCACGAATAATATTTGTAAAAGAATATTTGCCCAAATACCATTTTTTACCATTGAAGTACCCTGTAATTTCGTTGTAAGCCTCAACTATACACCCGACCGTAATGGCTCCAATTGCAAATTTTGCCCCACCGGATAACTTTGCCTTAGCACCTGCACTGCAAGTCAGTGCGCTTAACATTACAGCAGCGATTCTGCTTTTAGATCGATTCACAAAGATCTCCTACTTAAAATAATCTTAAATTTCAGAAGCTGTTTAAAAATTTACAGCTTCTATCGTAAATCATACCATACATTTTCTTTTTGTCAAGACTTTTGCGTAAATTATTGCAAAAAAATAAAAAAATTATTTTTTGGCAGTGCCGGAAAAAATATCTAAAAAATTGCAAATAAATTTTTGTTGGTATATAATAAAGTCAGTATCTTAGATATGGGAAGTGGTGCTTATGCAGAGCTTGATTGTTTATGTTTTCGCGTTTTTGCTTTTCAATTTTGTCATTATGGCGCATGAGTGGGGGCATTTTATCACGGCAAAAAAATTTGGCGTAAAAGTTAACGAATTTGCTATTGGAATGGGACCAAAAATTATAAAACTTGAACGCGGCGAGACAACTTATTCGTTAAGATTATTTCCGGTTGGCGGTTTTTGTGCTCTTGAAGGCGAAGAAGATTCTGAAAAATATAATAAAAACAAAAATCAAAGCCAGAGTCAAAAAAATGATACCAGTAGGTCTTTGAGGTCTAAGCCGGTTTGGCAGAAAGCCATTATTATGATTGCTGGTGTTTTTATGAATTTTTTGGTCGGAGTAATTTTATCTATACTTTTAACTGCCGCAAAAGAAAATGTTTATAGTACAAAAATTAGCACTATAAGTGCGAGTTCAGGTGAATATATCGAATCTGAAAATTTGTTAAAACCAGGTGACGAAATCATCGCAATAGATGGCTATAAAATTCATGTTCCAAGAGATATTTCGTTTGCTGCAACTGTTTCGAATGACAATCAATTTCAGGTCGATATTATAAGAAACGGAAAGTTTACTAGTTTAAAAAATGTTCCGCTGGTGTCTACAGATGCCGAAGGTAATAAGCATTTGATGATATCCTTTGAAACGATAGACAAAAATTTTATAAATATCGTAAATTACGCAGTAACTGACGTAGGTTCTTTAATACGAAACTCATGGGATACTGTTATCGGACTTATTAAACGCAAAATCTCGATAAAAGATTTATCGGGACCTGTGGGAATTGCTACTCAAATTGGCGGAATTGCAAGCCAAGAAAAAAATTTGGGCCCTGCACTTTTGCGTATTACGACTTTTATGATGATGATATCGATAAGTCTTGGTGTTTTTAATATATTGCCATTTCCGGCACTCGACGGCGGCAGAGTTGTTATGCTTATTCCCGAAGTCATAACCGGAAAGCCTGTAAATCCAAAAATTGAGGAAATAATTAATACAGCTGGAATAATTTTGCTTATAGGACTTATGATTTTTATAACTTATAACGACGTAAAAGATATAATTATGTCGATTTTTTAAAATAAATAATAAATAAAATATATATTTTTGTAAGAGAGAAATAGTAATTAAAAATGCAAAGAAAAAAAACTAAAAAAATAAAAATAGGCAACGTTTTTATAGGCGGAAACGAGCCGATATTAATTCAATCCATGCTTGATAAACCGTTTGATAATATTGAAAGTAATATTAAACAGGCTCAAGAACTTGAGAAAGCTGGGTGTCAGATTCTGCGCGTTGCTGTGCCGGATTTACAAGCAGTTAAAGTTATTAATATCTTAAAACGCAGTGTAAAAATCCCAATTGTTGCTGATATTCATTTTGATTATAATATCGCAATAGAATCTATTCATGCCGGGGCTGATAAAATACGCATCAATCCCGGAAATATTGAAAAAAATAATTTGTTAAAAATTGCAAATATTTGTTCACAAAAAAATATTCCCATAAGAATCGGCATTAATAGCGGCTCTGTTAATAAAAAATTTTTGGAAAAATACGATAATACAGCCGATGCGATGGTCGCAAGTGCCAAAGAAATTATTGATTTATTTGAAAATTTTGGCTTTGATAAAATTATTGTTTCACTTAAGTCTTCGGATATTTATAATACTATAGCAGCTTACGAAAAAATGTCGAAAATTTGTGATTATCCGATGCATATTGGCATAACAGAATCCGGAACAGAAAATTATGGCATTATAAAATCTTGTGTCGGAATCGGGAGTCTTTTAACACGTGGCATAGGCGATACTATAAGAGTTTCTCTCTCGGCAAATCATGTAAAAGAAATCGAAGTAGGCTATCAAATTTTAAAATCTTTAGGAATGCTAAATTGCGTCGAAGTAATTTCTTGCCCAACTTGTGGCAGGTGTACATTAGATGTAAAACAGCTTGCACTCGAAATAGAAAATTTTACTCGTAATATAAGAAAAAAATTAAAAATTGCCGTAATGGGCTGTCCGGTAAACGGCCCCGGAGAAGCAAGAGATGCCGATTTTGCAATCACAGGAGCACATGGTACAGGATTAATATTCAGAAAAGGCAAAATTATAAAAAGAGTGCCGCAGAATAAGCTTTTGGAAGAGTTAAAAAAATTAATTTTTGAATTATAATA